>CAZGVZ010000693.1:0-2642 GCA_964529145.1 uncultured Fibrobacteraceae bacterium
TCCACTGGGGCTTCTTATGTTACTGCTTTTCTCGAATCAGCTCTTTATCCATGTTTTTCCCAGATATTATTCCGGAAAAGCAGTGATTTCGATTCTGTTCACCGGAGCGTTCTTCTCCTGCATCACACGTGGAGGAATGAACTATCTCGTCGCATCCGACCGACAGCATACGTTATTGCGTCAGGTCGTTCTGAGCCTTCTGGTGAACACAGGCGTCAGTCTTTCGCTTCTCAAACTGGGGGCAGGAGTCGTCGCCATGGGTATCGGGACGCTCGCCTCTTCGTTCGTATTAACAAGCCAAATATGGGTTTCGGTATTGCGGGCACTCAATTTTTCCAAGAAGGATACGATAGTCCGCATCGCTCTTATGTACCTTCCTCTCGTATTCCCCCTTGTTATTCTGCCGGTAACGCTTAATCCGGTTTCAAATGCTTTTCTTCTGAAAATTGAAAATACTTTCGCACTCGGGGCAGTTTCGCTTTGCGCCTATATCGCTTTTTGCCTGCTGTTTCCGTTTTACCGCGCCATTATCGTCGAAGGATTTAGTAAAGTAAAGGTATCCCTGTTTGGTCGCAATGTCGTCGATCTCGCCGAAGAACCGGTAAAATGAGTGCCGGATATCGTGGACCTTAATCGTCCGAAGTTGAATGAAATTTCTTCATTATCGATTCCAAAAACGATTTTTGCAAATTCGATAAGGTTCCGCGGGATTCGGCCGGGGAATGATCGCTCAATATGCTTTCCGAGATCTAAGGCACAGCCTCGGGGTACGGAAAATCTCCCTATATTCCCGGCAGGACCACAATGCAGGATATCGGTAAGGACAAGTTGTTACGGCAGAACACATTCGTTGTCCACCTGAATTGTTTACAAATATAAAATTTATCGACTTGTTCCGTTTTTCGGCTGTAGTCTCAATTCTTCACACGGCATGCCTGTTGCAAACAATTATTCCGCACCAAAACAGGTCGATATGGAGGATGGGATGATCAATATCGGAGTAATCGGATATGGCTACTGGGGACCAAATGTCATCAGGAATTTTGCATCAGCAGACGATGCCCGAGTGGTCGCCATCTGCGATAAAAAACCCGAATCTCTGAATAAAATCAGTAAGCAGTATCCCGATATCCGATGCACCACCGATTCCGAAGAGATCATACAATCTCCGGATACGGACGTGATCGCAGTGGTGACTCCTGTTTCCACACATCACCCCCTCTCAATGAAAGCTCTCGAACAGGGAAAGCACCTCTTTGTCGAAAAACCTTTCACCTTATCCTGCATTCAAGCAGAGGAACTCATCAATGTAGCGGAAAGAAAAAACAGGATCATCATGGTGGACCATACGTTCCTTTTCACCGGCGCTGTCCGGAAAATGAAAGAACTCATCGACCAGAAGACCTTGGGTACGATCTATTATTACGATTCCACCCGGATTAATCTCGGACTTTTCCAGCATGATGTCAATGTAATATGGGATCTGGCTCCTCATGATTTTTCCATAATGCAGTATCTCATTCCCGAAAAGCCTGTCGCGGTGGTGGCAAGCGGCCAGTCGCACGTCTGCGACAAGGAAAACGTCGCCTACATCACCGTATACTGCACTAACAAGATGATCGCCCATTTCAACGTCAACTGGATGTCACCTGTTAAGGTCCGCAGTACCCTTATAGGCGGCGAAAAGAAGATGCTAGTCTGGGACGACGTGTCACCGGACGAAAAGATCAAGGTTTACGACAAAGGCGTGGACGTAAAATCCTCAGAAGGAATCTACGATCTTCTCGTGTCATACCGGTCAAGCGACATGTGGCTTCCTAAGGTTAATCAAACCGAAGCCTTAAAACTGGAATGCAACTATTTTGTTGAATGTGTGAAATCGAATACCAGACCATTCAACGACGGTATCTCCGGACTGCAGGTAGTGCGCATGCTTGAAGCCTGCGATCGCTCACTCAGAAACCAGAGTGCTTTTGTTCATCTGGAACCTTGATCATCCTGTTGTTCTGCGGCCTCTTTCTGATATCGGGCGAAAAGACGGGCTATTTCGCATCATATGGCATTTGTCGAAGAGACCGCTTCCCGGGTCCATCGACAAGGTTTCGCATCTGTGGGATTGTCGTTCGAACTTTTACACACTTCACCTTTTTTAGATTCACTCTTTTTGAGATCATTCAGGAAACGGCATGGCCTTTGGGCTTCGTAAACGGCATTCGCCGTCGTCTGTGGATACCATCCATTACCTGCCTCGGTAAGAGAGGACAATGTGATCCCTATGGGATTTTCAGCAAGGGGACCACGGCGTTGTCACTCCGTTCCTTAAGCGTAAGGAGTCCAGTGCTTCGCACTGTTTCCGTTATACCGCTTGGCCCGCTCAAGCCAGACCACGGCTTTTAGCCGTGGAAGTTGATTCACCCCAGTTGATTAAACCACCGTAATACCAACTCATATTTGTTGTATATCAATCATTTTGAATTATCGTATTGGTCTTCTAATTGCATATACTTTTTTTCGGATATCCGTATCGGATACGGAGAGGATTCGCTTTCTCGATACGGATATCTCAGGTCCGGTTTCATCATTACCCGGATCGATCCGTCGAAATCTTCCATTCGCGACCCAACGCTTTCGCGCCGGAGGAC
>CAZGVZ010000694.1:0-2640 GCA_964529145.1 uncultured Fibrobacteraceae bacterium
CATGTAGATACCGTTGCGGGGCCCTATGTCCTTCTCAATGGCATGACGATTTCGCCTCATGATACCATTCATTTCACGGCAGGTGAATTTTCCTTTCTTTTCCCGAAGGATGGCGCTATATATAAATTTTGCAGTTCCGTTAACGGTAAGCTCTATCCGGACCCGGTCATGAAGAATTGCAAAAGACCGAACGGCATTTTCTATGATGCGAACGGACATCGGATCCTGTTCAGTGAAACGCTCTCCGGGATTTATCTGCTCGATGGCGATCGAAAGAGAGTCCTCGTCAAAAGAAAAGGGGTGATGGACGCAAGTGACGATTTATGCGTCGATGAAAAGTCGCGAATCTGGATCGCGAATCCGCCGAAAGGATTCATCAAATGTTATGACCCGCAGGAGAGAACTCTCACGTTTTTCCGAAGTGACGATTTCGGCGCCGCGTCATCGTGCAGGATCAGAAAAGAGGGCGGGAAGGAGATCCTCTACATATCGGAAATACGAAACCCCAAGGGTGAGTATAAAGGACGAGGCATCGTCTCTATACCAGTGAAGGAAATTCTGCCGTAAAAACAAAGATTTCCATACACCGTTGAATGGATCGTGGAACTGGAAAAAGCCCCTGCATAATATTATTCCCAGAAATAAGCGCCGTGCAGACACTCAGGGTATCTATTATTTTAGATACGGGCTTTATCGTCCGGCACTCGTCATGCAAAAAATCTCCGGACACTATTTTTTGACCACTGTCCATCGGATGTCGCTCAAGGCCCGCGCTGTGGCGCTCACCGGCGACAAACCGGTGTTAAGCGATTCATGGTACAAGACCGCGGATAATGGCCGAGGGTAGTGCGTATCGGGCAAGACCCGGCGGGACACGATATAAATACTTATCAATAAGGGGGCATTCTGTCATGAACGTAAACACTATTTTCATCACAGAAAAAGATTTGAGCACGCTCAGAGGTCTGGTGAGTGCATCGCGAAAATCTTCCGCGAAAGACGAGAAATCCCTGCGGCTTTTGGAAGGCGAGCTGGACAGGGCCAGGGTGGTGAAACCACAAGAGATACCCGCGGACGTCATAACGATGAATTCCGAGGTTCACCTGATGGATCTGGATACCATGGAGGAAACGGTGTACCGGCTCGTATTTCCGGATAAGGCCGATATAGACAAGGGTTTCGTTTCCATACTCGCTCCTATCGGCACCGCACTCCTCGGGTACAGAGTGGGAGATGTGATCGAGTGGAAGGTGCCAGCCGGAGTCGCGAAATGGAAAGTCATGAAAATCGTCTACCAGCCCGAAGCTTCCGGCGATTATCATTTATAGAAACGAAGAGACGGTAACGGGGAGGCGATGAAAGTAGGAATCGTAATCTGCACCGACGACAGGGATACCTGCTTTCTGGCCATACGTTACGCAGCTTTCCATTTATTGGAAAACAAGAGTGTCCATATTCACTTCGTTGATTCAGGTCTGAACTTTGACCATGATGACGATGAAAACTACAATCTGCGAAAACTTTTGGAGGATTTCAGCACGTCCGGCGGTACGTATCACAGGAACGGTGATCGTGACATCCTTCAGACAGCTCTTCTGCGGCAATTCGGCGATCTGACCCACCCGAAACAGATCGAGAACATATCTCATAACGACAAGATCATGAGCATAATGACCAGAGATGTCTACATCCGGAAATTCACTTAAAGAGACCCTTGGCTCGAATGGCGGATTCGCTGCGAAGAAACGATACGCACAAGGGTATCGGACCGGCATGACAGGTCTTTCATCCTGGAAGTCGCGTATTCACTTCGAATGTCTGAAAAGGAGAGACATTTCATGAATCTGATCGAGCTGGTAAGGAGACATTGGATATACGGTGTCACCGCAGTGGTGATAGGAAGCAGTACCGTCACCTGGAAGGTGGCGGGAGAAACTCTTGTCAAACCGCGGGATTACGCGATTCGACAGTTGGAGAAAAGAATCAGGGAACTGGAAGACCGGATCGACAAAGCCGAAGGAACCGGAGGCCGGACAGGCGGGACCTCGCGCTCCGACGCACCGGAACCGGTAATTCCCAAAAAGGTCTTTCTCCATGAGCAGTTGCCCCGGGAAGGGCAGGTGATCATCCCTCGAGGACTCCGGTTCCAAGTTACTCCGAACATGCAGGGAAACGCGAGGAAATTCAAGAAGCAGGACGAAATTGACGATGTTATCGAATTCTCATCGGCAGTGGGCAAGGACAGGGCGAACCTGTACGATAAAAGCATCGCCGATTTTCCGACGGTCATCTGGGAAAACTCCGATAAGCAAGATGAAAACCACAACGTGCCACTCGACGAATATCCGGCGAACAACACGATAAAGAATCCGTCCCGGTCGCTGGTTCTCTTCAGTAATGAACACATCATCATGTTCGAATACCGCATAGATTACCTGCCTCGGTAAGAGAGGTCAATGTGATCCTTATGGGATTTTCAGCAAGGGGACCACGGCGTTGTCACTCCGTTCCTTAAGCGTAAGGAATCCAGTGCCTTCGGCACTGTTTCTTTTAACCGCTTTCGGCTGTGGGGCAGGACAGCAACTTCGGGCGCAGGACGCCCGGCTGTCTTTTCGCGGGCGGTGTCATTGCCATTCTTGA
>CAZGVZ010000695.1:0-2623 GCA_964529145.1 uncultured Fibrobacteraceae bacterium
GGGGCAACAGTCCACTTACCGCAGCTCTTTAGCTGCACCGGGTCCGAGTTCACTCCCTTTTCGGAGCGCCGAAATACCGAAGCGATTGGTGATTTCGTCAATGGCCCTTTCCGACAGCTCCCAGTTCTGCTGACTGCAGTCGATGAAAAGATCGGTCTGAAGCGTCTCGTCAAGCGCGGAAATGCCGACCCCGAGGAGCCTGAATGCCGGCTCATGCAGTTGATCGAGAATGGACAGCACACCTTCAAAAATAAATCGTGCGACGTTGGTCGGGCGGGGGAGCGTACGCCGGATTGTATGTCTGCTGAAATCAGGTGTGCGATACGTAAGATGCACCGTTCCGCCTTTTACCCCCTGTTTACGCGCTTTGCGGGCTACGTCCTGAGAAAGGGAGAACAGCGCGGCGCGCCACTGCCCTGGATCGGATGAGTCTTCAGGAAAAGTGTGTTCGCGCGCGATCGATTTTCCCGGAGTATCGGTACCTACAGGCCGGCCGTCGATACCCCGCGAAAGATAGAAGAGCGCCGCTCCCTGCTTACCGAACCGGCGGAGCAGATTCTCGAGGGGCATGCGCTGAAGGTCGCCGATCGTACATATCCCCATTCGATTCAGAATACCGGCGGATTTAATCCCCACACCCCATATTTTGCCCACCGGCATCGGTGCCAGCCACTCGGCGATGGCTTCCGGTTCCATGGGGCAGAAGGTGATGCCTGCTGGTTTGTTGAGGTCAGAGGCGATTTTTGCACAGAATTTGTTCGGAGCGCACCCGATCGACCCCGTGATACCTTGCTCAACTCGAATCTGTTCGGATATCCGCCGCGCCGTTTTTTCCGGAGATCCGAAGAGCCGGTCGGTGCCTGTCATGTCCAGAAATGCCTCGTCGATCGAAACCTGCTCGACCGCCGGGGAAAACCGTGCGAACAGCCGCATGACCTCATTCGAAACCGAGGAGTATACCTGCATCCGAGGCGCGACGAAAATTCCCTTCGGGCATCGTGAATACGCTTCGTTTATCGGCATCGCGCTGTGAATTCCGAATGCCCTTGCTTCGTAGCTCGCTGCGGAAACGACTCCCCTGCTGCCCGGCCGGCCACCGACGATCACCGGCTTGCTACGGAATTCCGGATTATCGCGCTGTTCAACCGAGGCGAAAAATGCATCCATATCGATATGGAAAATGGTCCTTCGGTCCGATCCCATTTTTCTCTATCGATCGATCCAGAGGTCCAGAGGTGTGGTGCTGGCGGTCCTCAGTTCGATTTCCACTTCTCTGCCCGGTATCGCGACCGGGAGAGAGATCCGTCGCCATTCGAAATATTTGACCGGAGAATAGGTCGCCTTTCCGGATGCGCGACCGTCGACTGATGAATGATAGCGCCATCGTCCGCCCGGAATCCGCGACCTGAAACAGACGCTTCCGCTTCCTTTGATGAACATGGTCAGGGTACCGTTTTTTGACAGCCACTCCCTGCCGATCACAGCGCGTATCACGCTGCTGTTTTTGCCCAGGGGCGGCGCGGCCACATGGAGCGAGTAGGTCCCCTCGCGGGAATTCAGGGGATCACGGCCGTATTGTACCCTCCGGTTGCAGGCCACCCATCCGTTGGTGTGGTATTCGAACCAGCCTTCCTCGCCGTTTCCCGGAAGAGCTGCAGTGACGGAGCGGTCGCCCGGGGCGAGGGAGAATGGTTTCGTCGTGAACCGTGCAACGATCGGAAGGTGGTCGGAATATCCTTCCCCGGCGTGGTATTTGCCGTTTTGTCTGTAGTTGACTTTCCAGCGTATCGGCACTCCCCGGGAAATGAGCCTGCTTCCCCATGTAAATGCGGAAAAACTGTTGTCGGCATAACTGATCCCCATCGAATCGTACAGCGATGGAGGGAGCAGCAGGTGATCGGGAGTCTGGTTGTTACCTCCAAAAAAATAGCTCATTCGTATGGTTTCGGGGAGTTCGAGCCAGAGGTCGTAGTGCGCTCGAACCGGCGAGGCGATCACTTCTCTTTCCATTAGGCAGCGCTCGGTACGAGGCGAGATCCTTTTGACCGTATGCAGGACGTGATTGATGCCGGTTCGTCCACGCGTATCATCGTGGCCGCAGGTGGAAAAAGTGGAAAACTCGTCGTAATTGCTGTTGAAATCTCCGAGGAGCAGATAATCGACGGTGGAATCGAGGGATGCTATCCTGCGGGAGAGCGCTTCCGCGAACTTCATCCTGAACGATTCAGGGTGTTTTTTCGAGGGCCAGTGGTTAACGAATAATTTCAGGATTCTCCCGTTGATTCCTATGTCGGTTTCGAGAGTTCTGCGGAAAGCGGTCGAATCGTACGGCTCCGCCGGAACGGAGCTCTGTCGGATGATGGGGAATCGTGAAAGCACCGCAGGACGGGTGGCGGACCGGACGGGCAGGTCACAGATCGCCGCATGGGTATAGACGCACCCTTTCTGCCGCAACGCTTTCTGCAACTGCCGGAGGGCATCCCGGTCCTCCACTTCACACAGCGCTACGATCGAGGCGTTCATCGCGCTAAGCACCGAAGCGATGTTGTCGAATTTCTTCGCGTGCATCTGCTGATCCCAGTTGGTCGCTCCGGGTCTGTATTCCAAAAATTCGGTTCCGTCG
>CAZGVZ010000696.1:0-2623 GCA_964529145.1 uncultured Fibrobacteraceae bacterium
AGCTGTGCCCTGATTGCAGGATGGCGTAATAAGCGATGATCGTGTTGATATGATTGTGTGCGAATAACAGGATGAATGGGGAAGTGGTTTCCAGATGTCCTATGTAATCGGAGACTCTGGAGACTTGATCATTGATCCATTCTCCGGGATAAGTGTTACCTTTGAAAAAGACCTTGTTGAAGGCCGGTGGCAATAGGCTACATCCCGGTTCCATTGCTTCACTCTATCCTGTCTTCTAAAAAACTGATGAATTCGTTCAACGTGCACACATTTACTACCGAGATGGGAAGATTAATCCCGAATTCCTCTTCTATATGTGCTGCAATTGCTACAAATTGCATCGAGTCCAGATACGCTTCTTCGCGGAAATCGGCGTCTGGATCGATCTCGGACGGCGGCATGCCAGATTCAGATTCTATTATCTTCAAAAGTTTCGTCCGCAGTTCGTCATGAGTCACCTTTTTCGTACCCATCAATTCCCCCTATTTTAATCTGATTTCCAGGAATTTCATTACGCCTTCATCGATCTCGTTCACCTTGAATGTAAAAGGTGCTTCGATCCTGTTCACCAGTTCGGCAAGATCATCGCATGAGCGGTAAACAAGGTACCATTCCAGACCGAACTCCGCCATGATCCTGTGTTTATGCCCGTCCAGAGATATGTTTGACAATAAAAATGCACCTCCCGGTTTCACCTGTTGCAAAAGACATTTAATGACGAATCTTGCCAGATCGTTGTCGAAATAATCAAATAGTCCGAATGAATAGATGAGATCGAACATGGGTTTGACAGGCTGATTTGCTATGTATTTCAGGTGTTCCAGGATATTTCTGTGAATGAAGCTGCATTTGATATCATTACCCAGACGTATCCTTTTTTCATATAAGATATTTTGTGAAAATTCGAGGGCTTTGATTTCCTGGTCGAGAAGCGTAATATCGATCCTGTTCGATATTTCAGGTCGAGTCTTCAACAGGTACTCGATTTCTAGAGCCGGGCCTGATGCTACACTAAAGATGCTGATCCTTTTTTGTCTGGAAGACTCCGTGAAATCAGCTATCGTCTTCGCAAGGTGTACGGTCCTGTTTTTTGCGACTGCCGCCAGAGGTATCGTCTTGGTATATTTATTGAGAATTTTTGAGAAAAGGGTGCCGCCCTCGATACGATCCTCATGAAGCATCCTGATTGTTTCGTAATCACCAGGATACCCTTCGGGCTTGAAATAACTTCGGTGGTTTATTGGAGCAAGAAGCAACAGTTCGTGCAGATGATGTTGGAAGTAAGATTTATAGATGCTTTCCTGCTCCACTGAGAGCTTGAGTTCATTAATGATATTGTTGAGCCTTGTAATTTTCGAGTCCATCTGAAAGTAAAAATCATTAAAAAGAAGATCGATCAAATCACGGTCATCGATTTCATTGCCGGTGATGGAAGGAGATTCCAGATACTTTTTGTAATCTTCCAGAAAAAACCGGAGGTCTCCGACAACCGCTTTGTATTCCGAATCCAGCTTGGAATAGACGTTATGATTTTCATGCAGCTGTGCGATACTGGATACCGTACTGTTGACGGATTCAACCTTATGGATTTTCGCGATGTCGATGGTCCTGAGATGAGGCACTATGACTATCCTGCGGCCGCCCTGCTTCCTGTAAATACGGGATATTATCACCTGCCCTTCAAAAATGACTTTATCACCGACGAGGATTTTTACAGGGGAAAGAACGGAACCGACACGAAAAACGGTAAGATCTCTTGAAACGCATTTGAATGCGGCACTGAAACGCGACACATCGATCAGCTCGTAGGAGTATTCTTTCCCGGAAAAGGTGAAAGAGATGTTTTTGTCATATGTTTTTTCGCACAACTTCAAGCGTTCGGGACGTATGGTGTACTTCCCGCCCATGACATCACGGTAACCCGGGTCGTTTTGCAGGCCTGTTTTATAAAAAGACTCACCCCGGACATTATTGCATTTTGTATAATAACGAACTATGCCGAATCCCTTCTTCCGTTCACTTCCATGCTTCATTGTGTATTCAAGAGGAGTTCCCGGGCGGAAATACCCCTCGGAAACCGGTATCAGGAAAGAGAGACCGTACTCGTCGAATTCATTGATCTGAAAGACCGATTTTTTGACTTTACCGAACGAGTGCTTTACTTCTATAACAGCTTTTTCACCGCTGCATTCAGTGGAACGTAAATGCTTCCTTTTTTCCTGGGTGAGCATACAATCGGACTTTGGTTTGTTACCGGATAATCGACAAAGAAAAACTCACAGTTAAACCCAGAGCGAAACTCTCGCACTGGTGGTGTCAGCCATTGAAAAAACCGTGTAATCCGATACGCTGATGCAAAAAAAGAAGTGATGGGGAAACCCTGTTGATTCGATTATACCATGCAGAGACTCGCCTGTCGAACATTTTGCCGGGATATTCAGTGAAATACCCTGACCAAGCAAGACAAAAGAAGGAATAAAGCAATTCTTCAGATCAATATTTCAATGCCAAATCAATAAGTTACAGGAATCATTACTTACTAGCACATGCGACATCTGATATTAACCATTCCAGGGGTTATGCACGAAGAAACCACTGGCTCCGGCCAGTGGAGTAAGACGGC
>CAZGVZ010000697.1:0-2622 GCA_964529145.1 uncultured Fibrobacteraceae bacterium
GGAAGAAATACAAACCGGTAATCCTCGGCATCAGAAGGTGATTGGAAAACCCAGTGCGCATTACGGAAATACTGAACTCAAAAAGGATCAGTTTCAGCTTCGAATTTTTCCCCCCGCGTGACAGAGAATCGTCACAGCGGCTCTTTTCCACCATCTCGGAACTCGTCCCGCTCAAGCCCGCTTACGTGAGCGTGACTTACGGGGCCGGAGGGTCGACACGCGAACTGACCCATGAGCTGGTGTCGCGGATCAAACGGGAGACCGATCTTACGGTAGTGTCCCATCTCACCTGCACGGGTTCGTCGCGGGAAGAGATCGACCAGATCCTGCAGGCGTACTGGTCGCTCGGCATACAAAATATCATGGCGCTGCGGGGAGACCCGCCGAGGGACGGCAAACCGGTCCGGAATCGTGATGCCGAAGGGTTCAGTCACGCCGCCGATCTGGTGGCCTTCATTCGCGGGCGGTTTCCTGCGATGGGCATCGGGGTCGCGGGATTCCCCGAAGGGCATCCCGACACCCCAAACCGGCTCCTGGAACTTGACAACCTAAAGCGCAAGGTCGATGCGGGGGCCGATTACATCTGCACTCAGCTGTTTTTCGAAAACAGGGATTTCTACGATTTCCGGGAGCGATGCGAACTCGCCGGAATCACGGTTCCCATTCTCGCGGGCATCATGCCTGTGACCAGTCGTAAAGGAATGGTGCGCATGGCCGAACTGGCGCTGGGAGCCCGCTTTCCGGCCCGGCTGCTTCGTGCGCTCGGGCGTACGGAGGATGACGGGCAGTTCGAGAAAGTAGGCGTCCACTGGGCCACCGAGCAGGTGAGGGACCTGATTGATAACGGGGTGCGCGGCATACATTTTTATACACTGAACAGATCTCGCGCGACATTGAGAATCTATGACGCACTCGGCGTGACAGATTCCGATCAACTGAATCGTTGACGGCCATCCACGGTCAGGGGAAGAGACCTCCCGCGCGACCGGAATCCACCTTTTTCCCGTACCCCGGTCCTATGCAGGATAAAGAAAGCGTGTTCGGCAACCGGCTCCTCGAGGGAATCGCCCAGATCAGCAGGGCGATCATGGAGAAGAAATATCTCGACGACCTGCTCGCGCTCATCGTCTCGGTCACCGCGAACATCACGGGTTCAAAGATCTGCTCGATACTTTTGCTTGACCGCAAGAGAGGCGAACTGGTGCTCAGGGCATGCCAGAACGAATCCGGCACCTACAACCAGCGTTCGAATACGCCGCTCGGAAAGGGTATTTCCGGGAGGGTCGCGCTAAGCAATAAACCGATCAAGGTCCTCGATGTGAGAAAAGATCCGCGGTTCATCAACAAGAAGATCGCGATAGCGGACGGACTGGTTTCGCTGCTTTCTGTGCCGATGAGCGCCGAGGGGGAGGTGATCGGGGTCATAAATTGCTACACGCCGGTCGAACACGATTTTTCGAACGACGATATCCTGATGCTTACCACTGTTGCGGCACAGGCGGCGGTACTGCTCAAAAACACCGAATTGCGTATCATGAAGGAGATTGTCGAGAAGGAACTCGAGGAACGGAAGACGATCGAACGCGCCAAGGAGATTCTCATGGATAAGAAGAAAATTTCCGGGCAGCGCGCGTTCGAGATGCTCCGGCGTCAGAGCATGAACGCAAGGCTTTCCATGGCCAAAATCGCGGAATCGATCATTCTTGCCTCCTCATTTGACTGATCTCCGTTACATCATGTAGTTTATCGACTGCGATACAACGTAGTTTCGCACATAAGCGTATCGAAGAAGATGCCCGGTCTCACAAAAGAAGTGAGCACGGGCTTTTTTTTTGCTTTTTGATTCTCCCCACCGCTCATGAAAGGAGCCGATATGACGCAGGATGTTTCCGTTTTCATGGAAAAGCTCATTGCCAAGAACCCCGGAGAGAAGGAGTTCCATCAGGCGGCACACGAAGTCGTCACTTCAGTGATGCCGTTCATCCAGAAGAACCCCCGTTATCTGAAGGCCAGGATTCTCGAACGGCTCGTCGAACCTGAACGGGTCATCATGTTCCGCGTGCCGTGGCTCGACGACAAGGGCGAAATCCAGGTCAACCGGGGATTCCGCATCGAAATGAACAGCGCGATCGGCCCCTATAAGGGCGGACTGCGGTTTCACTCCTCGGTGAACCTGGGAATTCTCAAATTTCTGGCGTTCGAACAGGTTTTCAAGAACGCGCTCACCACCCTGCCTATGGGAGGCGGTAAAGGGGGAAGCGATTTCGACCCCAAGGGAAAGTCGGACAATGAAGTGATGAAGTTCTGTCAATCGTTCATGACGGAACTGTCGCGGCACATCGGTCCAGATACCGACGTCCCGGCCGGGGACATCGGCGTGGGAGGCCGCGAGATCGGTTTCATGTTCGGTCAATACAAGCGGCTGCGCAACGAATTCACCGGCGTGTTTACCGGAAAGGGGATAGGGTGGGGCGGCAGCCTTATCCGTCCCGAGGCCACAGGATACGGTCTGGTGTACTTCTGCGAGGAGATGCTCGCGACCCGCAAGATGAGTTTCGCCGGAAAGACGGTCTGCATTTCCGGTTCCGGCAACGTCGCCCAGTATGCCGTTCAGAAGGCGAC
>CAZGVZ010000698.1:0-712 GCA_964529145.1 uncultured Fibrobacteraceae bacterium
AAACTGGAATCAATAGTTTCGGAGCTTGAATCCGGGGATCTTGCGTTAGACCAGTCCATGAAGAAATATGAAGATGGGATAAAACTGGCCAGGTTCTGCCAGGAGAAGCTTGAAAAAGCCAAAGCTCGGATAGACATGTTGATGAAGGAGCCTGACGGGAACTTCACGAAGAAGCCTTTTAACACGGAGAAAGGAAAAGAAGAGGGGGAAGAATGAGCGGAGTTCTTGGAAAAGTCAACGCTCCCGAGGACATTAAAAGACTTTCGGCGGAGGAGCTGAAGGCGCTCGCCGCGGAGATCCGGGAACTTATTATCCGGGTGACCTCCGAAAAAGGAGGGCATCTCGCCGCGAGTCTCGGGGCGGTTGAACTGGCAATAGCTCTGCACTATTGTCTTTCAAGCCCAAAGGACAAGATAATCTGGGATGTGGGACATCAGAGCTACGCCCATAAGATCCTTACGGGCAGGAAAGCACGATTCGCCACGCTGCGGGAAATGGGAGGGTTAAGTGGATTTCCGAACGCCGGGGAAAGCGTACATGATATCTTTACCTCAGGGCACAGCGCTACGTCCATATCTTCCGCGCTTGGACTGGCTTGTTCCCGCGATATACAAGGCGAGAACAATAAAGTGGCAGCTGTTATAGGGGACTCTTCCCTGGCTACGGGGCTGGCATTTGAGGCACTGAACAACGGCGGACACAGAAAGACCGA
>CAZGVZ010000698.1:722-2621 GCA_964529145.1 uncultured Fibrobacteraceae bacterium
TGGTGGTGCTGAACGACAACGAACACTCCATTTCCAAGCCGGTCGGCGCCTTCTCCAGGTATTTGAACAACCTGATAACCAATCCGCTGTATAATCGGGTCAGAGAAGAGACGGAAAACCTCATCAAGAACATTCCCGGGATGGGACAAACCGCGTACAAGACCTTGAAAAAATTCCAGGAAGGGCTAAAGA
The DNA here is from genome assembly GCA_964529145.1 of uncultured Fibrobacteraceae bacterium. Classification (GTDB taxonomy): domain Bacteria; phylum Fibrobacterota; class Chitinivibrionia; order Chitinivibrionales; family Chitinispirillaceae; genus JAFGNB01. Next base: position 915 of record CAZGVZ010000698.1, read on the forward strand.
ACCTTATACTTCCCGGAATAATTTTCGAGGAAATGGGTTTCAGATATTTCGGCCCCGTGGACGGTAACGACATCGAACAAATGGTCGCTATTTTGAGGAAGATATTGCCTTTCAGGGAACCGGTGCTTTTGCACACCGTCACGAAGAAAGGAAGGGGATATAAATTTGCCGAAGAAGATCCCATAAAATTCCACGGCGTAGGCGCATTTGATCCTGCTACCGGGAAAGCAGCCGAGGAGAAGGGCGCGAAATCGTTCACCGCTCATTTTGGGGCCAAGATGACCGCGCTTGCGGACAAAAACAAAAAGATCGCAGCAATTACTGCTGCCATGCCGCAGGGAACGGGACTTGAGTCCTTTGCTGAAAAATTCCCGGACAGGTTCTTTGACGTGGGGATCACGGAATCACACGCGGTGACTTTCGCCGGAGGTTTGGCGAAGGGGGGCTTAAGACCGGTCGTAGCTATATATTCAACTTTTCTGCAGAGGGCATATGATCAGATCATACATGATGTTATGCTTCAGGACCTGCCGGTAGTGTTCTGTGTCGATCGCGCGGGTCTTGTGGGGGAGGATGGCCCGACCCATCACGGCATCTTTGATATCGCCTATTTCAGGAGCATGCCGCGGGTCGTGGTCATGGCTCCGAAGGACGGACTGGAACTGGAGATGATGCTGGAGAAAAGCCTGGAAATGAAAGTTCCCGTAGCCATAAGGTATCCCAGGGGGGAAGCCAAACAGGTTGTCGGCGCGTCTTCCACAATGCCGATAGAGTTCGGCAGGTCCGAAAAATTAAGAAGGGGAAAGGATATTGCGATCATCGCCGTTGGAAGCATGGTGAACAAGGCTCTTGGGGCGGCGGACGTCCTGTCAAAGAACAGCATTGAGTCCCTGGTGGTGAACGCTAGGTTCATCAAGCCGCTCGATACAGCGATGTTGGAAGAGGTCCTTGGTTCGTATCACACGGTCTTTACGGTCGAAGAAGGAGTGGTGGCGGGCGGGTTCGGTTCAAGCGTGCTTGAGTTTGCTTCCAGACGTCCCAGGACCGGGGCAAAAGTACATTGTATAGGTCTTCCGGATGAATTTATCGAGCATGGTTCCAGAGAAGAGCTTTTGAGAAAATACCACATGACATCGGATGAAATGGCTGGGAACATCATGAGGGAGATAAGAGGGCAATGAGCAAAAGAACCAGAATAAAGATCGACCCGGAAAGGTGTAAGGGCTGCCTTTTTTGCATTACCGTTTGTAATTTCAAGGTCCTGGCTCTTTCGGAGAAGGTGAACAAAAGGGGAATGGCCTATGTCGAAGTAGTCGACCCCGAGAAATGCAGAGGATGTGGGCTTTGCGCGATTATGTGCCCGGAATGCTGTATAGAGATAACCGAGGAATGAAGAGGGCGATATGATAATAAAGAAGTTATGTACCGGCAACGAGGCGTGCGGCGAAGGAGCTGTCATGGCCGGATGCAGGTTCTATGCGGGGTATCCGATCACCCCGCAGAACGAGCTCACGGCCTATATGTCTAAACGAATGGACGAGCTAGGGGGAGTTTTCATCCAAGCCGAAAGCGAACTTGCCGCGGTGAACATGGTCCTTGGGGCGTCGGTTACCGGGGCGAGGGCGTTCACCAGCTCCTCGAGTCCAGGGGTAAGTCTCAAGCAGGAAGGTATCTCCTATATGGCGGCATGTGAACTCCCGGCCGTTA
>CAZGVZ010000699.1:0-1668 GCA_964529145.1 uncultured Fibrobacteraceae bacterium
AGAAACAGTGCCGAAGGCACTGGATTCCTTACGCTTAAGGAACGGAGTGACAACACCGCGGTCCCCTTGCTGAAAATCCTCCCATAGGGATCACATTGTCCTCTCTTACCGAGGCAGGTAATGGATTTTTTAGAGGTACACTCTTGAAGCCGTCTGCAGCAGGCGGCGAAATAACGGAAATCTGCGACAGGATACTGCCTGCCGGCACCATAATTGATATGCGTTTATCATTCGGGCGAATTGTATTTTTATTAGACCTTAATTGGAAATCGGGCGATTCCATTATTTATGCGATCCGTTTCTCTGACGGCGGCACAACGAACCCGGAGCTGCTCAGTATTTACCATCCGATATGCCTTTCGCGCCTCCGAACAAGTCTGCTCGATGCCGCGACGCACCTTATTGTAAATCAATCGCCCCGAACGATTTCATAGTCACGAACTCTCCGGTGAGCCGGAAAAAAGTCTGAGATACGGCAGCGCCTCGCATCTCCGTCGGCCTCTCGCGATACGGCCGCCGAGAAACGGGGGTGTACACCCGTATTCAGTGATTTGCATTTCTTGACGTATTGTTCGCCTCCTTGACTAGTTATTCACCCAACCGAAAGGTCTATACATGACAAGCAGGAAGTCTTCCCATTACCCGACGAGCAGCTACGGAAGGCTCGGTATTCTACTTACAGGAATCGGAACCGTGCTTGCAGTGGACACCCTCGCCGACATATCGTTTCTTTATAAGTTATGGCCGCTTCTCTGTACCATTCTCGGGATCGGATTCATAGGAATTTATCTCCAGCGTTCCCGCCGGGAAGCTTCGTATGTCGGCCTGGGCACATATATGATAGGTTTCAGTGCGGTGGCCGTATACTGCAACTTCACTTCCTGGAGTGTTTTGGCCGATCTCTGGCCATTGTTTATCACATTGCTCGGTGCCTCGATGATCTCAGGCTTCGCCTTCGGAAGTCGCCATCCGGTGGTGCTTCTTGCCGGATTGCTATGCGTTTCCGTCTCCGCGGTTTTCTACCTTGTATTCAGCCTCAGCGATCACTTATGGTGGTCGGTGTTCATTCTTGCAGGGTGCAGTTTCTATATCTTCGACCGGGTAAGGCGGTGATTCATGGAAAAAAAAACCGTGATCTTTATCGAACCTGCCGGAAGTCAGTCGAACGTATTCGAGAATTTCATGCGCCTTCCTCTTATGGGAACCCTGTATCTTGGAACCATCCTCAGCAACGCTGGATACCGGGTACGCATTCTCAATGAAAACATAATGAGTAAAAGGATCGATCCGTTCGACATTCCGGGAGACGTATTCTGTATCAGTACACTTACGGTGAGCGCAAACCGGGGAAAAGTCCTTGCAAGGGAAATACGACGTATCTATCCTCATGCGAAGATCATCATCGGCGGAATACACGCCTCGCTCTCTCCCGAAACTTTCGAAGGAGTCGCGGATCACATCGTGTACGGTGAGGCGGAATCACTCATTATTGACCTTGTCGAAGGGCATTTTTCCGAGAAGATTGTCCGGGGCGAACCGTTGAAAAACCTCGATGACCTCCCTTTGGTGGACTATTCGCTGCTCGAGGGGCTTAAAACGATGAACATCGTACCTGTCATGACCTCCAGAGGATGTCCTTTCGACTGTACGTTCTGCACGGTTACCCGT
>CAZGVZ010000699.1:1678-2612 GCA_964529145.1 uncultured Fibrobacteraceae bacterium
GCAGTCACCTCAACGGGTAATCCGGGAGATCCGTCATGCGCTTTCATTCTTCCCGAACGGATTCTTTTTCTTTTACGACGATAATTTCACCGCTCAGCGTAAAAGGGTCAGAGAGTTCTGTGCACTGCTCATCGAATCGGAACTCAATATCAACTGGTCGACACAGGTCCGGTCCGATATCGCAGACGATGCCGAACTGCTTGACCTTATGGAAGCGGCAGGGTGCCGCATCTTCTTCATCGGTTTCGAATCCATAAATAACGAAACCCTGGCCGCGATGCACAAATCCCAGACCAGGACGGATATTGAAAAAGCGATCGCCACGATCCGGCGGCATGGCATCAGCATCCATGGCATGTTCATTTTCGGAGATGACCGCGATTCGCCCGGCTCGATAAATGCAACGGTCGATTTCGCCATCAGTCACCACATCGATACGGTGCAATTCATGATCCTGACGCCCTTTCCCGGAACACGGCATTACGATGCAATCGTTAAGGAAAAACGGCTCATACACCGGAGATGGGACTATTACAGCGCGATGTATACGGTGTTTCGCCCAGCCACCATGTCCCCATCGAGACTTCAGCGTGAAACCCTCAGGGCTTATCGGCGTTTCTATTCTCTGAAAAGATGCGTCTTCGATACGCTGCGGCTGCTTTTCGAAATCTTTTCCGACGCCCTCACCTGGAACTTCAGCAACGTGTACTCGTATGGGTTCTTTGTCGTTTTTGTAAAAGCCGGAGCGTACTTCCAGATCGGAAGGTATGCCAGGACATTCGATCCATATATGAAATTTCTGGAGCGCATGGAGGAACGTAACGTTATCGGGGAAATGGATTCCGACGACATGCCTTAAAGTGCGCCCTCCATACTGAAGGTGCTACTTTTTTTTCGTCAGGAATTCGGACGCGTCAAAATAGTAAATGCGTCG
>CAZGVZ010000700.1:0-2608 GCA_964529145.1 uncultured Fibrobacteraceae bacterium
AATATATAGAGGTGCCCTATATATATTTGCTGTATATAAATAGAAGAGTCTCAACGTACCTTATCTTACAACCTCACCCCTGGAGGACTCAATGAAACCCTTACGGTTTTTTCTTCCCGCATCCATTACCGCACTCCTGATCGCAGGCCTTTTCGTGAGCTGCGGTAAAAAAGGACCCACAATCGAGCAGCGCATCCAGGCCCTCACGGAAAAAGGAGTGCCCGACAGCGTTCTGGCAAATGTAAAGGTTTATCTGTACCAGGTCAACTCCGCGAAAAAAATGTCGCAGGCCGGGATAGCGCGTACCTACGGGGATTCCCTCAAAAAGGGAATCGTCATCGCCGAACAGTGGTATGAAAAAGCCATGACGGAAAACAAGCCGGTGATCGACAACCTCCGGAAATCCTTCGTTGAACGAAAGGCAGGCCTCAGCGGTCTCCACCTCAAGGATGCCGACAGTCTGCTCAAGATCGCCGATTCCCTTATCGCGAAAGATTGGCTGGTCCAGGCCAGGACGAAACTTGAATCATTCGACACCATCATGGGGATTCTGGTCCGGAACCAGGCGAAAGCCGAAGAAATAAGAAAGCAAATCACCGGTACCTGGCGTGACACACATATACTCGAGGCACCTGAAGACATCGGCATGAAATTCAGCGCGAAGGACATCAGGATGTTCAAGTTCAACGATGACGGATCGTTCGAAGCTTCCGAGGAGCGTCACGGACAGACCACGCCGTTTCTCAAGGAAGACTGGAAATTCCTCTCATGGGGGACCTTCGACCTCATGGGCGACACGATCTATCAGTTTATCAACCGCGAGAAATGCACCCAGCAGTGGTATACCCAAAAGAACGTGAAGCTCAACAAATGGGAGCGAAAGGAACACCCCACCTACGACTCGACGATCACCAACGGGAAAAAGGACCGGTTCATCGTCTTCAGCGACCTGAAACTCGAGTTCAAGAAGGGAAAATGAGTACCTGGCGGAGGCGTCTGCCGGAAACGTGAAATCAGATGCATAAAAGGGGTTCTCGTGAACCCCTTATTTGTTCCGTCTTATCCAGACCAGTGACGAGAGTCATCCGCATTTCGAATATCCGCATACCTTGCACACCGAGCAACCGCTCTCGTTTTCCATGATTCCGCCGCAGTCTGGACACTGCGGGCAATACCCCATATCGAGGCTCGTGAAGGAAATCTGCTTCTGTGGATCCGCTCCAGCCATCTCCTTGATCGCCTTTTCGAGAATGCGGGCGATCGCGTCGGCACAGGAGAGCACCATTTCACCTTCGTGCCACGTGGGAATGGGGCAGCGTATGCCCCGCAGCTGTTCGACGATCGAAGAGGGATCGATTCCCGAACGCAGGGCGAGCGATACCATGCGGGACACCGCCTCGGCATTGGAAGCCGCGCATCCGCCCGATTTCCCCATCTGTGTGAATACCTCGCAGAATCCGAAATTGTCCGAATTGATATTCACGTAAAGGGTTCCGCAGCCGGTCTTGGTCTTGTAGGTTCTGCCATGAGTCACCGAGGGCCGGGGGCGCGGATGGAGGGTTCCGGGAGGAACCGCAGCCTGCGCAGGATCAGGCGAGCCGCCTGTTCCCGAGGTAATGACCTGCCCGCTCCTTGAACCGTCGCGATACACCGTCACTCCTTTGCAATTGAGATCATAGGCGTACCTGAACACTTCCTCCACATCGGAAACGGTTGCGTCGTTACGGAAATTCACCGTCTTGGAAACCGCGTTGTCGGTATTTTTCTGGAACGCAGCCTGCAGCTCTATGTGCCATCGAGGCTCGATATCGTGCGAAGTGACGAAGAGATCTCGAAGGCGCTTGGGAATCCCGTAGATCTTGTTGAGACTTCCGGTGCGGGCGACCATGCTCATCAGCTCTTCCGAATAGAAGCCTTCATCACGGGCAATCCGTTTGAATCCGGGATGTACCTCGAGAAGGCGTTTGCCGTCGAGAACGTTCTTTTCGTACACGATCGCGAAGAGAGGTTCGATACCACTCGAACAACCCGCGATCATGCTGATCGTACCTGTGGGAGCGATAGTGGTGATGGTCGCGTTTCTGAGCGGCATGCCGTCGGGTACGTCGTAGATCGAACCTGCGAAATTCGGAAACGCACCCCTTTCCCGCGCGAGGTACGCGCTCACCTTGCGTCCCTCCTCCTGGATGTATTTCATCAATGTTTCGGCGAGCATCGCCGCCTCATGGGAATTGTAGGGAATACCGAACTCGATCAGCATGTCCGCGAAACCCATGACGCCCAGACCGATTTTCCTGTTCCCTTTGGTCATTCTCTCGATTTCCGGGAGGGGGTACCGGTTCACCTCGATCACGTTGTCGAGGAAACGGACCGCGGTCCGGACGGTATTGCCGAGCTTGAAATAATTGACTTCCTTCTTCCCATTGTTGTCCGAAACCATATGCGCCAGATTGATCGAACCGAGATTGCACGATTCATAGGGAAGGAGCGGCTGTTCTCCGCACGGATTGGTGCTTTCCATCGTACCGACATGCGGGGTCGGATTGCATTCATTGATCTTGTCGAGGAACACCACCCCGGGCTCCCCATTTTTCCAGGCCAGCTCCAC
>CAZGVZ010000701.1:0-1374 GCA_964529145.1 uncultured Fibrobacteraceae bacterium
GGGAATTTTTTAACTCGACCGGTCAAAGCACCGGTCTCGAACAAAAAAAATTCCTGTCCGCGACCTCCGCGAAAATTCGTGATGCGGTCCGGAAGAAGATCCCGGCCACGGCCGTGGCCGGGAGGATTTGGAATCCCCTTACAATGTATCTGATCGGCCTTCGGTGCGCTGAAAGAGCACGACATAGTAGCCCGTGCTGAAGGCAGCCGAAGGCCCGTGTACCGGAAAAACACGAAGTCTCTCAAGCCCTTGTAAGGGCTTAGAATATTTACGGTTCCCGCTGGATGCGGAACCGTTCAAAAGCCGCATCGAAGAGTATGTAACCATGACCGGATGATCCCTTTAGAAATGAAAAGGGTCTCAATCCATTCTACCGCATGGAATCACTTCTGATTACAAATGCCATGGTCGGATCCGCGGATCCCGGAGTACCTGTCTCAATCCATTCTACCGCATGGAATCACTTCTGATAAAACCTAAAAAAATACGGAATTATGTACTTCACATAGAACCTGTATCTCTACCTATATTTTACTTTCAAATTCGTGAAGGGCTTCAGTAAGGGCATTATTATACAGGTCATGACTAACCCATATATTTCCAGTTTTTGCTTTTATTTTTTCATAGACTGTATTTAAGTAGAGTGTATTGCTATCCTTGTATTTTACTTTGTTTTTTCTTTTTCTTTATTCCGGAAGTGAGAACAAGGCCCAAGGCTTCATGCCATTTCAGGGGATATAAACTCACCCTCTTCGAATAATCTTTTTTCTTTTTAGCTTCAGCTTTTTTCATTGATACCCACTTTCTATGTCCTTCTTATACGAATATAATTATCCCTCTAACCAGAAGGTCTCATTCCCGCCTTTTCCGAAAAAAGTTAATATATAAACTTTAGCACTCAACGACAGAAAGTGCTAACAAAATATTGCTTTCAATATCCACCCGTTGTATTTTAATTTGAATTATCCCTCTATATATTGTTTTAAGCGGTTTTATAGAAAGGAATAAAATAGTGTCACCTTAAAAAATATTTGAAAATAATTCGAACGGTGACAGAATAAAAATAGGGCACGCCCTCAGTTCCCAACTAATTGCGTACCCTATTCCATTTCCAACCCTTTCGAGCTGGACCTCCAACGACTTGCGGCGTGAAGGATTTTTTCGATACCGATAATATACTATTATTATCAACATCAATTGTAAACAATCATTAAAATGGAGTTTTTTATGAAAACATCTCCGTGGTATTCTACAAAACCAGGTACTGAAGTTCATCATGATAATACCAATTGCACAGAAGGCAACAATATAGAATCTTATTATCGAAAGCAGGGAACGGGCGGCTTGCCTTTATGCAAACGTTGCGCTGATTTA
>CAZGVZ010000701.1:1384-2604 GCA_964529145.1 uncultured Fibrobacteraceae bacterium
CAAGGAAGATAGTTCATCTTTTCCTCTTGGTGGGTGTAAATATTTCCCACCAAGAGCATATTAATTTTTTGCCGCATCGGGAGTTTTAGTGGGTCACCCCTACATATAGTGTAAAATGCTATTTTAACAAATATGGAAGCAACGACGACCTTTTTTGAAAGTATTCTTGGGATCAAAGCACCATGGCACATAACCAGAGTTGCCCACGACAACGAAAGCGGGTGTTGATTTGTATGTGGAGCATGATAAGGGTATTCGTTTTCCCTGCCTGGTCTGCCACCAATTCTGCTCCACCTACGACCATGCACCAGAACGCGAGTTTCGGCATTTGAATGTTTTCAATTTCACGACGTACATTCATGTCAGAATCCCGCGAGTAACCTGTTCTACCGACGGTATTCAACAAATCGAACATGGCCTTGCAGAGTCAAATGGGACGGTTACGTATGAGTTTGAGCGCATGGTGATTGACCTTGAATTGGAATGTTCACTTGAGAGTATCGGACGGATTCTGAATATCGACTGGCACTTTTGCCAGCGCATACAGGAGCGAGCCGTCAACAGGGGGCGACAACGTAAAGAGCATGGAATTCCGGCCCATATTGGTGTTGATGAGAAGTCATTTGCCAAAGGGCATAAATATGAGACGATTGTTTACGATACGGATAAGGGTGTGGTAGAAGATGTGATAGACCATCGGGACCAGCAAAGTCTGGAAACGTACTATAAGAAATTCACACGGGAACAATTGGCGGCAGTTGAAACGGTTTCGATGGATATGTGGGATCCATTTATTGCAGCCACGAGACACTACGTTCCTGATGCTGCAGACAAAATCGTCTTTGATCATTATCATGTCACCCGCGTTGTAACAAAAGCAGTCGATACGGTACGCAAACAGGAACATCAGAGTTTGATGAAAGAGGGAATCGACCTGCTGAAGGGTACGAGATACCTCTGGCTGTGGAACGATGAGAATATACCGGATTTCCGGCGGAACGAATTTGAGGAGCTTCGCGCAAAAGATTTAAAGGTATGCCGCGCCCATGCGATAAAGGAAAATTTGCGGAATCTATGGAGATACAAATCGAAAGCATGGATGGAGAAGTCCTTTGACCGATGATATTTTTGGGCAAGACATAGCAGATTGGCACCGATAATGGAAGCGGCAAAGACACTCAAGTCACATCTGCCGAATATCCTGACCTACGCACGACATA
>CAZGVZ010000702.1:0-2594 GCA_964529145.1 uncultured Fibrobacteraceae bacterium
TGATTCCATGATGATAAAATTCCGGATCTCTTTCCTTTATACCTGGATCGCATGACCGAGTTACCGTTTTTCGATACGTTTCTCGCCTATCTTCGGTGCGAAAAAACCCTGAGCGGTAACACGGTGGAGGCGTATCGTTACGATCTTCAGCGGCTCCACTCGTTTTTGGTGCAGCATCGAATAGAGCGGATCGCGGATGTGCGGCCCGATCTGCTGTCCCGATATGTCCGTGTGCTGTTCGATATCGGTTTCGCTCCCGCATCCATACAGCGTACCATAGCTTCGCTGCGAAGCTATTTCGCATTTCTCGCTGCGGAAGGCGAAGTGGGAGAAGATCCCACCGTGCTGCTCGAAAGCCCGCGCAACACCCGGTATCTCCCGTCGGTCCTGACCGTCGGGGAGGTGGAGAAAATTCTCTCCGCGATCGATCTCGACCGGCGCTGCGGAATTCGTGACAGGGCCATGTTCGAGACTCTCTATGCCACCGGGATGCGGGTTTCGGAGCTGGCTTCTTTCACCTATGAGCAGATCTCCTTCGAGGATGAAATAGTCCGTATTTTCGGTAAAGGTTCGAAGGAAAGGCTGGTTCCGATCGGAAAAGTCGCACTGCACTGGATCGAAGAGTACTGCGCCACCGAGCGACCGGGACTGGCTCGTCCGTTTTCGGACAGCACTGTCTTTCTCAGCAACAGGGGAAGACCGTTCTCTCGGATGGGAATCTGGAAAATGATCCGGTGTTACACTAAAGCCGCGGGTATCGGTAAGGACGTCTCGCCCCATACTTTCCGTCACTCCTTCGCCACCCATCTTCTCGAGGGTGGAGCGGACCTCAGGACCGTGCAGGAAATGCTCGGACACGCGAACATCGTCACCACCGAAATCTATACTCATGTAGACAGGGAATACCTCAGGGAGGTCCACCGTTCGTTTCACCCGCGATCGAGGGCGGAAGCTCCATGATTCCCCGCGCTCTTCTCCAGGTGCACTATCACGACCGTCCCGGAGGGGTACGCAGAGTCATGGACGCCTATTCTTCGGCTTTTTCCGATTTTGCGGGGAAGTCGGCGCCGAACCACTGGATATGCTGCATGAGCGGGACCTGGGACTATCCTCACGGCAGCTGTATAGATCTGAAGGATGCCGATTATCAGGCATATCGCTCGGTTTCATCGTACCGGCTCTCGGTTGACCGGCTTACACGCCGTCTTTCGAACCTGCTTGACTCTTTCTTACCGTTCCGCCCGGTGGCGGTGGTTGGGCACAATCTCAACCTTGGAAAAAATCCCGCCCTTTCGGCCGCGTTCTCCAATTGCGCGAAAACACTCGGAGGCGGAGGGAGTTTTCGTTTCTTTTCGGTCCTGCACGACTTCGCCGAACAGGGACGTGTCGACCTGCTGCATGTCCTCAGGCTGCTGGACCGCAAGTTCCTGGCGGCCGAACGCTTTGCCGCGGGCGCACCGGTTCATTTCATCGTGCCGAGCGAGTGTACCGCAGAATTGACCGGTCTGGGGAAAAGCCGGATTACCGTGCTTCCGCACCCGGTGGAGACCGCGCCGGTCTCTAACGGGTGTACTTTTGTGAAGCATGTCCGCTCGGAACTGCGAAGAGTGTCTTCATCCGACGGACTGGTTTTCGATACGGAGAGACCGCTCCACTGCTATCCATCCCGCATAGTGTATCGCAAAAACGTCTTCGAGGCATTGCTGGTGGCAACCGTGCTGATGGACGGGTCGCTGGTCGTCGGCGCATCCGGAGGATCCCGTGCCGACCGTGGCAGGATGAAATCCCTGGTCTCGCTGGCAAGAAAACACTGTCTTTCGCTCTGTGTCGATCCTTTACGAATGGATCCCGGGATATACGCGGGAGAGAGGTTTCGCATGAATCCCTTCCCGACCATCTGTTCCTGCGCGGACCTTGTCCTTTCCACCTCATTGTCGGAAGGGTTCGGATTTACCCTGTTCGAGCCCTGGTGTTACGGGAAGACGGTCTTCGGCAGACGGCCCGAAGGATATTCCCTTCTGCGGGGAATGAAGGAGCCTGGCTTCTACCGCAGACTGCCTGTGCCTCTTTCATGGGTCGACGTCGACGAACTCCATCTCCATTTCAGCCGGGCTTACGCACATGCATACGGAAAACGGTTCATCCCCAGAAAAACGTTCATCGACATGTATGTGCGGGATTTGACAATAGATTTCGGCTTTCTACGGGAGGACATGCAGATCGGAATCATCGGGAGGGTGATCGGAAACCGGGGTGATCGCGCGGCTCTGAGTTCATTGCTGCGCGGAGAGCTGTCCGGCTGCAAGTATGCCTCCGGCGAAGGTGTCGTCGCCCGGAACCGCGAGGCCGTGATGAACTGGAGCCGGGGCTCCTTCAAGAAATTGTTCGTAAAATGCATTTCCCGCCGGCCGGAGGTCGCGGACCCGGCGGAATGGTACCTGGGCCTGGCCGACCGATGCCGGTCCCCCGGGACATTCCGTCCCTTAACCTCGAACTTCTGAAACGGCCATGATGAAAGTATATGATTTTCCTTGACTTCATGTGGCAATCATTGAATATTTATACACGTTCATCTGCAAGGAGGTAATGTGGCT
>CAZGVZ010000703.1:0-2587 GCA_964529145.1 uncultured Fibrobacteraceae bacterium
CCGAGAATTTGGGCCTGACATAATCCTCTACAGAAAAGTCGACCGATCCGTAATTGTCGGCGATGCGCATCCGGCCGTTGAGGGCATTGACCGGAGCGGTGAACGAACCGTGAACAGAACCATAGGAGTTTCCGGTCAGGTCCAGATGGGCGACCTCCTGTCCGTTGACATCGTGCAACCGTACCCTGGTCTTCCTCCCGGCCGCGATCTCGCTCTTCTCCCCGTCGGTCGAGAGCGTGATTCCCTTGAAATGTATGGTCTGACCCGGTCGGTACATGGCCCGGTCGGTGAAAAAGAAAGTGCGTATGCGCGTTTCCTTCGAAGGCTTCCCATACCGGTACAGATAATAACCGTAAGGAGAGACGTAGCGGTCCTTCCCCTTCTCACAGACAATAGAGAAATTGAGGTGTTTTCCCTTTTCCCCCGGAACCGTCACCAGTCCTTCGCGATCCGAGGTATAGGTGCCGAAAGTGACGTCCCTGTTTTCCCGCGTATCCGGATCGTACTCCCGGACCGAAGCGGTGACCTTCACTCCCGGCATCCGGTGGCCGTTGCCGCGGTCGAGCAGGCGGAACTCCTGTCCGCCCCCCTGAAGGGTCCGCGAGATGAAGCTCAGGCGCGTTACCTGGGTGGCTTCCCACACGACCGCCTCTCCCTTGCAGCCGAAACCCGGACTCGACGAGAAGAGCACCGCGTAGTGGCCCGGGGGAAGCGCGGGAAGTGCAGTTTCGACGGAGTGGGTCTGAAAGTCCCCGGGATCGGGAAGAACGGTTTCACCTGAGGCCAGCGGAGCGATCGAAGCGAGCCCGGCCGCGACGCTGTCGTCGCGCTGTGATCTTGTTTCAAGGTCACGGAAATATTCGAGAGTGACCGGAACCTGCCTCCAGTAAACTTTGGAGAGGGTGCGGAACGAAACCAGAGCCTTGAACGGTCTGTCGGGAATGTTCGCGGCTTCGAGGCTGAATCCGAGTTCCTTCACCCGGATCAGGTCCGATAGGGAGCGACACTGCCGTCCACCGTAGGAATCCGGGAATTTTTTCATTACGGTATCGCAGAGCGCGAGAGCGTCGCGGTTTTTCCACCGGTACCGCTCGTCGACCTCCGGTTTCCAGCTCTGTGCCCAATCGCGATAGAGAAGCGCGATATGGTAGGCGACTTCCGACGAGGCGGCGTCTTTTCCGAAGCGCCGTCGGAGCTTCATGAGCGCTTCGAGATAGAGTGAATCCCGGTTTTCAAGCACCGAGCGCTGCCGTACGAACGAAAGTCTCCTCAGATCCGCGTCTACGAGCGCCTCGGGAGAGGGATCCTTGGAATGAAACCGGATGAGTTCCTGAAGCAGGACCAGGGCGTGGTACTTGAGCGGCGATGTGTCGCGAGCCGTGACCGCAATACGGGCGAACCGGTCGAACGGCGCGAAGTATTCTTTCGCGTCAAGAGTGAATTCGAACGCGGGTTTCGTGAGATCGTTTTCGTCGGTGGAAAAGAAATCGATCGCACGGTGGGCGAGAAAGTCGTAGAGTGTAGGTCTCAGCCGGATTCCGTCCCGGTTTTCGATGATCGTTTCCCCGAATGTCTCGAGCCGGATCTTCTTGAGCTTTTCGCTGTTTTCGAGCGAAGCACGGTACGATTCCGTGGTTTTTTCCATGATAGTCCGAAGATCCCAGGTGCGGATATCCCCGGATGGCAGGGTATCCACGGTATGGGTGCGGTCGAAAAAGCGCCACCGGTTGGCCTGGAAATAGGTCCGTAAAAGCTCTCCGCGAATCGAATGGAGCAGTGCTACCTCCGGGAAAGGCGCTTCGGCGATCTCCCGTCCGAGCAGCTCGAGGCTTTTGACCAGCGCCTCTTCTTCCCTGGCGGATTCGAGCCGCATGCGGTAGAGGAGCGCCTTGATACGCAACTCGGAATCGCCGTCTTTTTTCGCTGCGTCATAAATGCGCATGGTCGTGTCGAGCGCGGTTTGGGTCAGCCCAAGGCCGATCAGGGAGTCCACGGCGCGCCACGAATCCGCATACCGGTCACGTTTCTTTGTGCTGTCGCCGGCTGATGCGGAACAGGAGTACTGAAGCGCGCACAGGCATAGCGCGACCGGAATCAGGCGGTAAAGCGTTCGGGTTTTTCGAAAGGTCATGGGGAATCCTTGGCTGAAAAAGACGATACCGGATGAAACGAGGCCGGATATCCGGAGAGTACGATGGAGAATATACAATAGTCGGTAGGGGGCAGGGGGGCAGGGGGGAATGGAATACAGAATACAGAATTCAGAATACAGAATGGGGAATGAAGAATGGGGAATGAAGAATGGGGAATGAAGAATGAAGAATGAAGAATGAGGCACATATCAGGATACGGCAGAACTCCTGATTCATGACAATGGAGAATGTGTTATGGTCGGTAACAGTAGCATCCGGTTAAAGTGTGTATCGATACACCTTATGACAAGCATTGCAGGAGAAGCGTACCAGAAGCCCGGGTTTGCTATGCGCTTTCAGCGCACCGAAGGCCGGTCGGATTCATTGTACAAGGATTCCGACTCCTCCCGGCCACGGCAGTGGCCGGGATCTTCTTCCGGACCGCATCACGAATT
>CAZGVZ010000704.1:0-2582 GCA_964529145.1 uncultured Fibrobacteraceae bacterium
GGCTCAATGGCGCGGAAATCGCCCGTACGGAAACCTTCAAGGAGGGAAGAGTGCCGCTCCATACCCTGAGAGCGGATATCAATTACGCGACCTCCACCGCCCACACCACCTACGGATGTGTCGGCGTGAAAATCTGGATTTGTAAGGGTGATGTGATCAATCATGCTGAAAAATGAGGTGCGCCCCGAATTGGCGGCGCCCGAGAAATACTGGAGGATTGGATAATGCTCTCGCCGAAGAAAGTGAAATTCAGAAAGGCTCAACGCGGACGTATGCGGGGATTGGCAACACGATGCAATTCGATCTCTTTCGGTGAGTATGGATTGCAGGCTGTGCAGCCGGGCTGGATCGACAACAGGCAGATCGAGGCCGCGCGTATCGCGATGACACGGTTTGTCAAACGTGGAGGAAAGATCTGGATACGCATATTTCCCGACAAACCGTTCACCAAGCATCCTGCCGAATCCCGGATGGGAAAGGGGAAAGGGGCTCCCGAAGGATGGGTTGCAGTGGTTAAACCGGGAACCGTCATGTTCGAGATGGCGGGAGTGAAGGACGACATCGCGAAAGAGGCCCTGAGGCTGGCGGCGCAAAAGCTTCCCATTCAGGCCCGTTACATCGAAATCGAGAGGTAAGGTTACGGTCATGAAAGCAAATGAGATTCGAGATTTGTCGCCTGGCGAAATAGCGAAGAAGGTCGACGAGATGGAGGAGGAGCTTTTCAATCTCCGTTTCCAGGCCAAACTGGGGCAGCTCGCCAATCCTCTTCAGCTCAGAATGGTGCGGAGGGACATCGCGCGCGCGAAAACGGTTCTTCGCCAGAAAAACGATGCGGGAAAAAGAAGCTGAAAAAGAGTGCAGCGGAACCCGTATAACAGAATACATCGGAGTGATTCGGAGTCGGAATAATGGAAGAAAGAAATAATCGTAAGGAACGTATCGGAGTCGTCGTCAGTGACAAGATGGATAAAAGCGTAGTCGTGAAGGTCGAACGCAGTTATATGCATCCTACCTACGGTAAAATAGTGCGGATGAATTCGCGGCATGTCGCTCATGATGAAAAGAACGAATCGCATGTGGGCGATACGGTACGAATCGTGGAAACACGTCCGCTTTCAAGGACCAAGCGTTGGCGTATGGCGGAAGTCGTCAAAAAAGCGAAATAGGATACCGTAAACGAAAGATACATAACAAGTCGAGGATGCGATGATTCAGGTTCAGTCACAATTGATAGTTGCGGATAACAGCGGTGCGAAGAGAGTCCAGTGTATCAGGGTGCTCGGAGGCACGCGACGGCGTTATGCGCGGGTGGGCGATATCATTATCGTGGCGGTAAAAGACGCCATTCCCAATGCCGCGGTAAAGAAGGGAACGGTCACGAAAGCGGTCATAGTGAGGACAAGCAAGGAGTACGGCCGGAAGGACGGGACATATATCCGGTTCAGCGACAACGCCGCGGTAATCATCAACGATACCGGAGAACCGAAGGGAACACGCATCTTCGGACCTGTCGCCCGCGAGTTGCGCGAAAAAAAATTCATGCGTATCGTATCGCTGGCGCCCGAAGTACTTTAAATCATCGAGGAGAATTTTCTTATGGGATTGGGTTTACGAAAGGGTGATACCGTTCAGGTCATGACCGGTGAATTCAAGGGTAAAAGCGGGAAGATACTGAGAGTTTTTCCTGAAAAGGGAAACGCGATCGTTGAAGGAATAAACATGGTTAAGCGGCACACCAAACCGAATCCCAAAAACCAGAACGGCGGGATCGTGGAAAAGGAAGCAATCATCAACATGTCCAATCTCATGCTTCTGTGCCCGAAAACCGGAAAACCCACCCGTCTCGGGGTGACGATACTCGAAAACGGAAAGCGGATAAGATTTTCCAAAAAGGCTAAGGAGTCGATAGAGTGAGCACCGAAACGAAAATGGTTCCCAGGATGCAGAAAAAATATGTCGAGCAGGTAGTACCTGCCCTGATCAAGCGCCTGGGGTACAAGAACAGAATGCAGGTTCCGCGGCTCGAAAAGATCGTGCTAAACATGGGCGTAGGCGATGCAGTCTCCGACGCGAAACTCATCGATGAAGCGGTGATGTGCCTCAGGGAGATTTCCGGACAGAAGCCGGTGGTGACCAAGGCGAAAAAAGCGATCTCCAATTTCAAACTGCGCGAAAACATGCCGATCGGATGTAAAGTTACCCTGCGCAGGGAAAAAATGTACGAATTCTTCGACCGGCTTGTGGGAATCACCATTCCCCGGATCAGGGATTTCAGGGGGCTTTCCCGGAAATCTTTTGACGGTTTCGGAAATTACACTCTCGGTATCAAGGAGCAGATCGTCAAGAATAACCGGGATGGACATCTGCCTGTGTACCAGCGCACCAAACAACGATGAAGCTTTAGCTCTTCTGGAAGAAATGGGAATGCCATTCCGGAAATAGGAACAAGGGAGTACCAATGGCTCGTAAAGCTCTTATTGAGAAATGCAGAAAAAAACCGGCTTTTTCGACGCGGAAATATACCAGATGCAGAAGGTGCGGACGTGCGCGTGCGTTTTATCGCGATTTCGGCATCTGCAGGA
>CAZGVZ010000705.1:0-2576 GCA_964529145.1 uncultured Fibrobacteraceae bacterium
CCCTGCAGGTTCTGGTATTTCAGACCTTCAAGTAGCTGTTCCTTGTTGATGATGTTGTTTTCTACGAGAATCTCACCGAGCTTTTTCGACATAAGAAACCGTGACACCTTTTATCATTATTGCTGCAAGGTACACCTTCTGCAGGGTTCATGGAACGTCTCGACTACGGGTCACAAACCGAATGACCGATCGTTGTCATCTCACCCTACGTGTGACCTGCGGCAGTGATTGTCCACAGAGGATGCCTGCCTGGTTCATGAATTTCCACCGCGGCACTTTATTACATCCGCAGCGGTTTTGGATGTGTATACGACCGTTCCGAAATCCTTCGTATTGTGTGCTGTTGCATACCGGAATTTCCCTTCGCCCAGGCAAATGAGGTTATCCTTTATTATATCGTTTTCATCCGGAAATCTGCAAGGTGGAAAGTGGAAATGATCTACCTTCCGGGGTACCCCGAATAAAGGCAAACATTCAATCACCCTCGAGTGCAACGGTGCCGTCTCTCGCTATTCTGAAGCTATGGCACGCACTTTTTTGTCCGGTGCAGAGCAGTACATTTTGGGGAAACGAACGATTTTCAGTCAGGCCACCCTGTGCTATGAGGTAACGTGGACGGAAAATGTCCCGAAGGGATAGTATCGCCTCCTGAGTGGCATTGAGCACGATCAGGATTTCCAGTTTTTCCTTTAGCGATGATGAGAGATCATTCCGGTCCGGATGAGGACCTTTCGCGTCGAGGACGAGAATGGCGCTCGAATCGCAGTGGAGTAAATGAGACGTCCTTTGATCGGAAAAGGGATGGTTCCGCACGACCGAAAAACCGTTCCACGCAATGGAAGGTACGGGTAGTGGCCAGCCCTGGAATCTCTCAGTCGGAGGTTCCTGAGGGAACAGAACCATCCATGCCAGGGGCGGAGAGGCAAACGTCCCGGTTCCGACCGTTTCCGTCGGCGACACCAGATACCAGGTCTGCGGTAGATCGAAACAAAGAGAACGAGAACCTGCATTGTCCAGGGGAAGAAAGACGAACGCGGTATCATTTATAAAAGAATGCCTGAAGCGGGTGATGGAACAACCCTCCGTATTGCCCGAAATGACAAGGCATGTCCGGCAAAAAGGATTGTTCACGGCCTGTTTCCCATACCAGGCCAGTACTGCAATCGCCAGAACAGAAATCGAGATTTTCAGCCGGTATCGAGCGGCGTTCCTTTTTTCAGTGAAACTGAAGGAGCGCCTGCTTGAGATCATTTTGTATTTCTCCCGGAGGGTTGGAATGGGTGACTCCTTCAGTGTGTGGATAGATATCACCTGCCCGATTTTCATGTTTCCTTCCCCGTGCATGGGGTAGGTAGTATATTTCTCCTGAATAACGGGTTCGAAACCGGATCGGGCGATGGGACCGAAAACAGGACCAATGGGAAATATACAGTCGCCCGGAAGCTACGGCAAACCCATGGATCGCGAAGGCATGGAGCAGAGGATGCGAGTACAAACGAGTCGTTATCTGGTTGCCGCAATGGTGGCTTTTACCGGTTGCCTCACCCCCCAGGCAACCCGTAAGCAGAAAGCCGTGCCTGAGGAGGGCACGGAGGGATCGACAACGGCAATCATCGAAGAAAGACCGGCGGGATCGATCCAATATACGTTTCTCGACACCATAAACAGAGGAAACGAATTGTTCCTCTCGGATGAAGATTTCGACCGAAGCGACCGGCATAACACGATTGAAAATTCATCGGCCGGTGAAGTGACGAGGTACAGAATACAGGTGTTCGCCTCTAACAGAATAGAAACCGTGAGAGAACAGAAGAAGAAGCTCGAGGCTTTGATAAAGGAACAGGTACTTATCGGTTACGAAGCCCCTTATTACAAACTCTATGCAGGTGACTGCTCAAAGAGGCAGGAAGCCCAGGTTATTCTGGCGAAACTGAAAAAAATCGGGTATCTTGACGCATGGATAGTGACGAACAATGTCGCTTCGGAAAACTGACGGCATGCCGCCCGGAACCGGTAACGGAAAACGTCGCACCGCCGTTTTTGAAAAGGGAGATTTCCTTTTTCGACAGGACGACACTACACAGGATCTTTTCATTCTCAAGAAAGGCACGGTGCGTATTTTCAAAACCGAGGGAACCATCGAGATAGATCTCGATACGGTCGGACCGGGCAACGTGGTCGGAGAGATCGCGCCTATAGACGGCGGAACCCGTTCGGCGTCGGGCGTGGCGCTTGAAAGATGCGAAGCGATCCTGATTCCCTCCGCCGAATTTCAGTCCGTTCTCTCCTCCATACCCGAGTGGTTTCGCAAGATCGCCCTGATCATCGTGCAGCGGCTCAGGGAGGCGGACGCAAGGATCAGCCGTTCCGCTGAAGGTGAGAGGACGAACCATATCGCGGCCGTCATTTCTCTTCTCGCGTATTCGGAGTACTGCACGTTCAGCTCCGGATCGTATGTTCTTGACCGCAAGTCTGTAGAACACCAGATCATGGATCTTCTTGACATACCGCCTAACGAGATCGCTTCCGCCCTCGAAAGCCTCCGGAAACAGAGCCGTATCCAGCTGGATCGTTCC
>CAZGVZ010000706.1:0-2575 GCA_964529145.1 uncultured Fibrobacteraceae bacterium
CAGCACGACCGTACCTCTCCGGGAACCGCTGAGGTTCGATACGCTTTATCATGTCGTTTTCTGGTTCAGAGCGCCGGATTCGACATGGCGCATGATCTCCGAACGGCCGTCCCGGACCGTACGCACGGGTAAACCCTCCAGGCAGGTCGTCACTTTTTTCGAATCCGGTTCTTCGGATACGGTGTCAGCGTTCAACGACCGGATCCTTATATGGAAAAACGGCGGCGGCTCCGGATCCGGAAAACCCGTGACCGATACGCTTGCGGTATTCAATATAGAACCACCTCCTCCGGGCATGATAGTGGTGGGCACACCCTTTCTCTTCAAGACCGGCGGCCTGCCCCCGCCCTTTCAGATCGCGATGCGGATCGATTCGCTTCCGGCAGGAACCGCGATCCGCGATGTACGCATATATCATGACAGCGCCGGAGCATACCGGGTCCGGCACGAGACCGTGACCGATCCGGAGCGGCATACCGTCTCCCTCGCGGAAGCCGGCGGTTGCGGGCCGTTCATCGCCATGATCGACACGCTTCCGCCGAAATCGAAAATCCTGAGCGATATTTCCACCGCGGTGCTCTACGGTACATCGCTCCACGACAGCGTTTCCATTCGCGACAACATCGCCAACGTACGCTGGTATTATCTGTTCGGCCGCGGCAGCGACTCTCCCGAAATGAGACTGAAGGGAGAACTGCGCTCCGGCAGCGCCACGATCAGGCTCTCCGTTCCAGACACAAGCAAGGCGCTCAGTCCCGAATCGGGATTCCGCGGCTATCTGGTGATAAGCGACGGCATCCATTGCGATACGATCGACCTGTCCCGTTCCGTCATGCGCTCGCGTTCCGACGAGATGACCACAGAAGCGAACCGGTGGGTCCCGGTGTATCCGACCGCGAAACTCAATGAGGTCGACGCCGGAAAACTGGTTCCCCAGCTCTCAGCGCAGTGCGACTCCACAGGCTACGACAACCGGTATATGCGTCTTTTCCGCTGGGTTGGTTCCTCAGGCGAATCGAATGAATCGGAAAAGTGGATCGAATACGATCCCCGCAGATCCTCCATCACGAAACTTTTCGACCTCGAGCCGGGTCGCATGCTCTGGCTCAAGACACTGCGGAAAGTTTCGCTGCACCTGGATTCGGGAGTCACTCTCCCGCTCAGGGACACGCTCGATGTGCCGCTTCCTCCGGAGCAATGGACCGACTTCGGCATGCCCTATCGTTTCCCGGTCAGGATCGAGGAGAAGCGGCAGCGGCGGCGGGGAGGTCCAGTTCTATCAGTGGACGCGGGACAGCGCCTCGGGCCTTTACTCACTGGAGCCGTTGTACGTTCCGGGCATGCCCGACAGGCTCAATCGTGATGCGACTTTAGGCCACACAGCTCTGAGGGGTTGTTACAGCCTTTATAACCGTTCATCCGAACCCGTAAGGCTCCGCATACCACCTGTTCCCGAGACCATGGCGGCCGCAGGTCCCGCTAAAAGGAGTGGCCAGGGACCCCAGGGCTGGAGTGTCAAGTTCATGGCACGGTCCGGAAGCGGGATGCGGATTCCCGCGGTCTATTTCGGTTACACGCCGGGCGTCGTGAGAAGCGCCTACCCGCTTCCCCATTCGTTCGCGAAGCTCCGCCTGTGGGTTTTCGACCGGTCGACAGGAAAACGGTACGGGCACCACATCGATCAGAGCCTCCGCGGAGGATTCGTGAGCGAGCTCCAGGCGTTCAACGGCACCGATTCGACACAGACGATAAACTATCATTTAGAAATCTCGGGGCGGTTTCCCGAAACGTACTCCGGATTATGCCTGGATGGCGCGTCGAAACGTATGGAGAACTCCGGAAGTTTCACAGTCGCGCCTGCCTCGACCGTTTCCCGCTGGATCGTAGCGGGCGATGCCGCGTTCCGGCGCGGTTTAATGGAATCAATCATGAGCAGGCGGTTCAAACTCCACCCCCTCTATCCCAACCCGGCTCGCTCCTTCCTCCACATACGGTATACCGTGCCGTTCGGCGCTCAGGAGACGGTCGGCATCACGGTTTACAACGTGATCGGCAGGAAGGTATGGGAAAAAAGGAGCGGCGGGTTCCTGGAACAGGGAGAACATGTCATCACCTGGGACGGCCGCGACATGCGCGGGGCTCAGGCCGGATCAGGTCTTTACATAGTGAGACTCACGGTGATGAATCCGAGGCACGGGGCTATCGAACGGTTCGAGCGGTGCGCCACACTGCTGCGATAGCCGGGAGAATCTCTTGCCACAGATGTAACTCGACGCGACCGCCAGGCCGCCGGTCGGTGACATCCGCAGGACCGGGCTTTATACGTCAATGATGACGGTCGCAGTCCAGCGACCGGTCTCGTGAACGACCCTGAACCTGTGCATGGTGACGGCCTTCGCGTCAATCCGAAGCTGATGTCTCTGCCTGTCGATGCTCTCGCCGAGCATCCTGGCGACCAGAGAGAATCCTTCCGCACTTCCGGTTATTGATATGCTCTCGGGCAGAACGAGTACACGTTTCGCGTCTTTCAGGTAAATCAGCTCCTGAAGAAAATCAAAGAGGAGCATCTCCATAT
>CAZGVZ010000707.1:0-2575 GCA_964529145.1 uncultured Fibrobacteraceae bacterium
GTTTCGGTTGACCCTTCCCACCTTATCAAGATATTTCATAAAAGACGCCATATCGGAAACGCCCTGGTCGACGTATTCATTCACAATTGCGGGCTAAGCGGCAGTGATGCCGAATACTTCACCACGCTGGTCCGGTTCAACAAATCGAGAACCGACCGGGACAGCAGAATCTATTACGAGAAACTGCTCGAACTCAGAGGTGTCAGGGCCCGTTCGCTTGAACGGAACCAGTACGAGTATTACACGAAATGGTATCATTCGGCCATTCTGACCCTGCTCGATTTTTTCCCTTTTACCGATGACTATCAGGCCCTGGCGGAAAGGCTCTCTCCGCCGATATCCCCTTCGAGGGCAAAACAGTCGATCGCGCTACTCGAAAAGCTCGGCCTCATCCGCAGAACGGATACGGGTGGCTGGGAGCTTACCAGTAAAATCATCACTACCGGGAAACACTGCCGCTCTTTCGCGGTCAAAACCTTTCAGGAAGAAACGATGAGGCTGGCCATGGAATCGCTCGAACGCCACTCCCCGGAGAGGCGCGACATTTCGACGGTCACGATCACCCTGTCGGAACGGAATATCGGCAAGGTCAACGAAATAATACGGCAGTTCCGGGAGAAGCTGTTGAATCTCGCGCATGACGACGTAAATCCGGACGCTGTATATCAACTCAACGTGCAGTTCTTTCCGCTTACCAGATGATCTTATGAACGCGACAGGGAAAACGATTTTGATATCGGCTCTGGCCTGCTTGACGACAGGCCATCTATCCTGCACGGGAGAGCTCGCGGGCGCGGGATCCGAAACCACCAACGGCATTACCGGATTCGTCCGCAACCGCGACGGCACCCCGGCCGCCGCTGTGATCGTGAAATTGCTGAGTTCGGATTTCAACAGGGCCGGCAGAGACACGATTTCGGGCATGTTCATCGATACCACAGATCTTCGCGGGGCTTACCTGTTCACCCGCGTCGATACAGGCTCATATATCCTCATCATGCGTGATCCGCCAAGGAAGACCGGATGTAAAATCGAAGGAATCGCATACAGGGAGAGTGAAACGCTGCTCTCGGCGCCACCGGGAGACCTCGTCCCGACCGGGACTATTCTCATACCTTTGGGGGAAAATGCAAGTGACGGTGAGCTCGTGTTCATTCCCGGCACCGATGTCTACACGACGATCTCCGGAGATACGGCGGTTCTGGAAGGGATCCCCCGGGGCTCCGTAGCTTCGGTTTATCTCACATCGGGCACCGGCGGCCCTAAATTGATCTGTTCGGATGTGATGGTGAATCCGGAGGATACCGTTCGAATCACCAAGCCGTTCTGGCTCCGTTCGGGATCGATCTCGGTTAACACGACCTCAGCCTCCGGCGCGTTCCTGAGAAAGCCGCTATTCGGCTTTCCGGCGCTGCTCAGGCTCTCTCCGGAAAATTTCAGGTTCGAGGAAGCGGGGCGCGGCGGATACGACGTACGCTTCACTAAAACGGACGGATCGGACCTCCCGTTCGAAATCTCCCGGTGGGATGAATCTGCACAGAGGGCGGAGATCTGGATTGTCCTCGACACGCTGCATCCCGATACCGTCACCCGGATTGTCATGCATTGGGGAAACCCGGACGCGACGCAAGCCGCTTCCCCAAACTCCGTATTCGATACCTCACGGCCAACGGATACCACGGAATCCTGGTCGACGGATCGGAGATCACCTTTACAGAGGGAATCGTTGGGCGGGCATGCCGTCTGGACGGATCACAGGGCTACATCCGGATGCCGGGTACATCTGCGGGCGGGCTATCGTTTCCCGAGGATGGTGAGTACACCGTTTCCGCGTGGGTATTTCTCGACTCCGTGGATGACGGGTCTCATGTAGTGCTGTCCAAAGGAAACTATCATTATTTTCTGTTCTACACCTCTATCCATACATCCACGCCTCTGTGGGAGTTCTCGGAGTATCAGAGCGGCGTCGGATGGGAGCTATCGGCTGCCGGGGCGGAGAGCGGCGCCTGGCATCACATCGCGGGAGTAAGGAACGGATCCTCGCAACGCCTCTATATCGACGGTATCCCGGTTGATTCGACCGGTTTCACCTATAACGCCGCTGCGCCGTCCGACATGGGGTACGACCTTGTGATAGGACGATTCCTTCAGGATTTCAGCAACAACAATTACTGTTTTTTTGACGGTATGATTGATGAGGTGCGCATCTGCAGCGTTGACCGCGGCGACGACTGGCTGCGGATGAGCTACGAAAACCAGAAGAGCGGAAGCACCCTCCTTCATTTCATGGTGAACCAGGAGTGAAACTTTCGGCGCCCCGTCCCGGGGAGTCGGCTTGTTTAAAACTTCATAAATCGGTTCATATTCGGATGCACGCAGCGAACACACTTTTCACAATTTTCCTCGTTCGCTATCCCCCATCCATAGCCTTCCCCGCTAACTTTGGAATGTGCCGAAGGCGGATCGGGGCATGACAATCTTCCACCATCGGCATTCAATTATTCCTCTTTTTTTGTTGTCGATTCAATAATCACGTTCCGGAGCGAGATTTCCGCTGGATATGACTCTCCCCTGA
>CAZGVZ010000708.1:0-2568 GCA_964529145.1 uncultured Fibrobacteraceae bacterium
GAGCATACAGGTGGTAAAAAACGAACATCATCAGGGAAGAGTGTCTCTTCAGTTCGATCTGGCTGCGAACGATTTCAGCGGCGGGTCGCTGTGCCTGAAGGATTCAGTATATCGGCTCGATTCTTTTCTGCAGACCGGTGTTCTTCAATTCTGGATAAAGGGCTCCCATGGCAATGAAAAGGCATGGGTGGCCCTTGTCGATGAGGACAGGAGCGACGGGAAAAAAACGGTGGTGAGGCTTTCCATCGACTGGTTCGGTCCGATCGGTACCGGATGGTCGCTCGTTTCCGTGCCGCTCAAACACTTCGGGGAACATGGAGTGTACTGGGATGCCAAGGAAGAAAGGGAGGTGGATGCGGAGTTCGACTGGGATGGCGTCGCGGAGTTCAGAATAGAGGTGAAAAAGGATGATAACGAATCGTTTCGGGTGTGGATCGACGATGTGGCCATCCTCAAATCACGGAGCTAGGGCCTGCGCAGGGGCCTGGATGACAACTCTCTGTCAGGGGCGGAGAGGTCAGTCAGGACCGGCATGATGCACTCGGGCCGTTTCGCATGGATACGTGAGTGCTTCGGTGACAGGAATCAACATGCCGCCCCGATGGGGTTCGAAAAATCGCAGCCCCCGGATTCGCATGCCATAAACATGACGGCCCTACGGGCCTGGCCGGTATCAGTCCGGATCGATGAGATCAAAGATCCAGGGCACGCAATCCTGTCGTCTATTCTCATTTGTTATTCATCACTTGACAGTAAAAGTCCGCTCCGTGCCCTTTAGGCTGACCTCAAATCCACTTTTTTCTTTTGAAGAAAAGCAGGAAGAACACTACGAACAGCGCCATGATACCAAGCAGCGCCGGATAGCTCCACCTGTATTCGAGTTCCGGCATGAACCTGAAATTCATGCCGTACAGGCCCGCCAGGAAACTCAGGGGAATGAATACGGTCGAGATCATGGTGAGCACTTTCATGACCTCGTTCATCCTGTTGCTGACCGAAGAGAGGTATATATCGAGAAGCCCGGCGAGTGTGTCCCGGAACGTCTCCTGTGTCTCGATCACCTTGACCATGTGGTCGTAGAGGTCGCGCATGTAAGGACGGTTCCTGGAGCGCAGAAGGGCTGACTCCGATCTGAGAATGGAGCCGATCACTTCACGCAGCGGCCAGATGGAACGGCGCAGCGTGATCACGATGCCCCTGAGCCTGTGGATCCTTAGCGCGGTTTCGGTGGTCGGATCTCCGAGAACCTCGTCCTCGATCTTCTCTATTTCCGATCCGAGGCGCTCCATGACGGTGAAATAGTTGTCGACGATCGCGTCCATGAGCGAATAGACCAGATAATCGGCATCCTCCTTCCGCGTCCTCCCCACGCCACGCCTGAGCCGTTCCCGGACCGGGTTGAAAACATCTCCGGGCCGTTCCTGGAACGAGAGCACAAGTTTATCGAAAAGCAGGAAGCTCACCTGCTCGGAAACGAGGTCCTCCTCATGGTCATTCCAGTAGATCATTTTCAGCACGATATAGAGGTATTTTTCGTGATCTTCGAATTTCGGCCGCTGGTCGATCGTGAGGATGTCCTCGAGGGTCAGGCTGTGGATGCCTAATTCGGCTCCGATTCTCTCGAACAGCAGGGAGTTCGAGAGCCCGTCGATATTGATCCACGTTTGCCGCGAAGGCTCTTTGAGGAGTCCAAGGTCGATGTCCCGGCCGTCCGATTCCTTTTCGAAACACTCGTTTTCATTGAAGGAGAAAAACCGGATGCTGGAGATAGCGCCGGTCGTGGATTCGACCGGAGTAATGAGGCTGCCCGGCGGCATTCCCGCTTTTTTCGAGCGGATGCTTTTTCTTTCCACCAGATCCTCCTGGACTATGGCTCCGTGCAGCCTGCAACTCATGCGGCGTCAGCGAAGCAGGTTCCTGACGGTCTGCGAAGGTTTAAAGGAATCGTCAGCTCAGGGTAAAGATACCTTATACCCCGGTTTTTCACCAGAACGGGTTCCGCAGTCTCCGCAGTCGCATCACCCGAGCGGCAACGGGTCGTTTTTCGGGTATCCGGGTCAACGAAAGACTTCCGGGGTGTGGTCTGATAATCTATATTCCTTATATTGTAATTTTGCACCAGTTAAAAAAAGGATCGGCGCCCGGCCGGGAGCCTCCTTCCGGGATGTCCGCCTCGAACGGAGTCGTATCGCCTTGAAAAGCAACCCGATCCGGTGCCGTTCGTTCGCGGCTATCCGGGATCAACAATCTGGGCCGGAGACTATGGTCTCTGTTGCGCAGAATCTCCCGGCTATTGTGAAGGTGATTCTCATACGACAGATTACGGGTGAACTTTCCACGGGGCTCCCGGTGGACGTCCGGTCGGTTGCGGTGCAGGTTGTGGCTGTTGACGGACAGAGGTGCAGGCAGGCGGGTGTTTCGGTTTCATGAATCTTCATCCCTCGAAATCGTATCCATCCGGATATCACTGATCCAGTCATTACTTACTGGCGCATGCGACATCGGAAACCGACCCTCCCAGAGTTCGCGCACGAGGAAAGCGGCAAGATGACGACGGTGCTGCAATTA
>CAZGVZ010000709.1:0-2565 GCA_964529145.1 uncultured Fibrobacteraceae bacterium
ACCTTCTCCGGCGACCCGGTCCCGAAGGGGTACGCATCGAACAGATATCGCCGCAGTCTTGGGAGAGGCGACGGGGTTTTCGAACGCTCCTCTGCCGCGGTCGCGCTGCTGCGGATGTACGATTCGCCTATGACTGAACTGTTTTCGTCGCACCGGGGGGACCCGGAAAGCGCCCCGGACAACGTTGTCGCGGTTATCGCCCGTCACTTCCATATCTGGTCTGTAAACCCTGTCAGAGAGGTATACCGGGGATACCGTGCAGCGGGAACCGATTACCTGTTCTCCCTCGCGGTGGGTACGCTGCCTGGACACGAGGAGCGCGGAGAGGAGCGGTTCACCATACGTCGCGCGAAAGGCGGCGAGGTATGGTACGAGCTGTTCTCCTTTACAAAACCGTCACGGCTGCTGCTGCGATGCGCTTTCCCTCTTGTCTACAGAACCCTGAAAAGGTTCGACCTGGAATCGGCACGAGCCATCGCTGCAGCGCTTCGCGACGGGCGCCGCGCGCCGTGTTCCGTCATATGATCACCATCTGTTCGGAGGCTGTATGCTGAAAATGCTCTTCATGACCGATGACGACCTGGGGTCGTTCGTTCTTCGTCTCTTTCTCGGCGGAGTCATCTTTCCCCACGGGATGCAGAAGCTCACGACGCTGTTCGGAGGCCAGGGCTTCAGCGCCACCATGGAGTCCATGATGAACCGGCTCGACATTCCCGGTCTGGTCGCGTTTCTCGTGATCATGGCGGAGGGTATCGGCTGGATCGCGCTTATCCTCGGCGCATTGACGCGGGTCGCAGCCTTCGGGATCGCATCCAACATGGCAGGGGCCATTTTCCTGGTCCATATGCAGCACGGATTTCTCATGAACTGGTCCGGAACCAAAAACGGCGAGGGATACGAATACCACCTGCTCGTGATCGCGATCTGCGCGGCTCTGATGACACGGGGTGCGGGGAAATGGTCGGTAGACCGCGCCATCTCGCGCAGGTACGATTGACCACGCGGGTTTTTTCAGGCTGGGAACGGGAGATCCTGCCCGAACACCTCAGCCATTGCGGATTTGACTATTTCATCAGGAACATCGCTTTTCACCACGGAAGTTCCTGGGGTCGTCGGGAGCACCAGGCGTAGCTTCCCGGCGGAAATCTTCTTGTCCGTGAACATCAGGCCGAACAGGCGGTTCACGTCGGGCTTTTCGGGGAGCCGCGGCTTCTCCAGGAGGGCGGCGATGCTTTCGTACTCTCCGGCGCTTTCATCTCCATACAATCCGGCCCTGCCGGAACACGCGAGCGCGCATCTCATCCCCCACCATACCGCTTCACCGTGCAGAACCGCTTCGAAGTCGAAATATCTTTCCAGCGCATGCGCGAAGGTATGGCCGAAGTTGAGCAGCGCGCGAAGGCCGCTCGTCTCGTGCTCGTCCTTTTCCACGACACCCGCCTTCACGGCGATGCTGCGCCGAATCCCATCGAGCAGCGCCGGCATGTTCCCGGTGACCATGGATCGATGGCCGGCGAGTACGAAATCGAACATCTCCCTGCCTCCGATGAAAGCGTTCTTGAAAAGTTCGGCGTAGCCGCTCAGGAACTCCCTTCTCGGCAGGGTCGCAAGGAAGCCGGAATCGACAAACACCATCTTGGGTTGATGGAACGCCCCGATAAGATTCTTTCCAAGTGGATGATCGACCGCGGTTTTTCCACCCACGCTGGAATCCACCATCGCAAGAAGCGTGGTCGGCACCTGGACATACCCCACACCGCGAAGAAACGACGCAGCCGCGAACCCGGTAACGTCACCGACCACTCCTCCTCCTAGCGCGATGACGATGCTCGACCGCTCGAGTTTCGACCTGAGCAGGAAGTCGAGAACGCCGCTCCAGGTCTCGATCGTCTTGAACCGCTCGCCGTCTGGCATCTCGTGCACATCGCACTCGAGCCCAGTTTTCCATTGAGCGATGAGATCACGGTAAAGCGCGGCGACGGTGACATTGGTGACGAGAGCAAAACGGCTCTTCGGAAAGACGCTCCTGAGCGTGGAGGGCAGTGCGGATGCCTCGGCATGCCGGAGCAGAATGGGGTACGATCGCGGTCCGAGGTGTACGGTCAGGTCCATATGTTCACTCCCCTGAAATTTCGATATGTGCTCCGAGCGCCCTGAAATCCTCCACGAACGTCGGGTATGTCACAGCCGCGGCCTCCGCGGTCTCGATCACCGTTTCACCCCGGGCGACGCACCCCGCGAGGGCGAGCGCCATGACGACCCGGTGGTCGTCGCGACCGTCTACACGGGCGCCCCGCAGATCGCTCCGCCCGATCACGAGGCCGTCGCCGGCCTCTTCGATCTTCGCGCCCATTTTTGTCAGCTCCTCCCGCATGACAACGATGCGGTCGGTCTCCTTTATTCTCGCATGTCCAACCCTTGAAATCCTGGTTTCCCCTTCCATGCGGCAGGCGAGCACCGAGAGTGCGGGAAGCGCATCCGGCATGCTGTTGAGATCCATGACTGGAATCGAGAGCCGGTCCGCGGATTCCACGGTCACTGTCGCGGAGTCCCTGGTCACACGGG
>CAZGVZ010000710.1:0-2562 GCA_964529145.1 uncultured Fibrobacteraceae bacterium
TGAAAATCCCATAGGGATCACATTGTCCTCTCTTACCTATATGCAGGTAATGGTGAACGGAGCGACAAAATTCCATCTTCCAATGACTGAACACGAGCGGCCATGTACCGCCGCCCTGCATCCCGGGTTTCAGCCATGCGCTTTTTGACCGTGAAGCACGATATCAAGAGTGACCGGGAAAGTATCAATCCTTTCGCCCTGTTTCCTCAAAGGAATGGCCTGCATCAATTCCTTTGATGAAAAAAGAAGAAGGTTTGTGCTCTTTTACGCATAGACCATGGTGCGGCTTTCGGGATAAATTATAGGAAAGTGGTTCCTAATTCGCGCGAGCGGGACCGAAGACCTGTATCGGAAACGACCCTGTACACCGTTACCGGAAGGAGACTGCCATGTCGTTCATGAAACCCGGGCCCAGTTCCACGGCCCTGACGCTGTTTTCGTTTCTCTTGACTTTACACTGCTCGCCTGCATTCAAGATCCGGCCCCTCAGGGGGGCCGGCGGCTCTCCGGCGGCCGGGATCCTTGAAGCCGATTCGGGCGAGTATTGGGACCTTATCGAAGAGACCATAGCATCGCCGCTGTCGCCGGAGCGGGAACCGGTCCGTTCGTACGGTTGGTTCATCAACCGGATCGAACCCCGGAGTTTCGTCTATGTCTACGGCGGAAGGACCGCCGGCAAGGTTCAGCCCGGAACATCGAAGGAATGCTCCGGGGTATTCGCGTGTTATCTGGATAATGAAGATTATTCCGGGGTGACTATCGCGAACGGGGACGGCAACAGCGTGAACTTCACCCCTTTACTCAAAAAGAGAGCTGCAGGCATAGGGTTCTGGGCGAGAGGAGGGGTCGGGACCGAATCGGTGTATTTCGGGCTGCTCGACGACGAATCGGACGGCAGAAAGGTCCAGACCAGGGTGGCACTGCGCGATTTCGGGAAACTCGATACCGCTTGGAACTATTTCATGATTCCTGTCAGGAGATTCGGCTCGAAGGGAAAATACTGGGATGCGGGCAGAAAGAGCGAAGTGGTGGCCGACGTTGAATGGAACGCGATCAATGAAGTGCGCTTTTCGGTAAACAAAGGGGAAAATCATGTCGGAAGGGGTGAACCGGTGAGGCTGTACGTCGGGCACCTCACGATCATCGAAGAGATTCCAGGGTACATCGACCCGGACGAGTATTGGGCGGCTTTCTCTTCACAGGAGCCAGATTTGCGTTTGCACGATTTCGAAATGGACTGGGATGGAAACCGCTGGACAACCGGCAGCGGCCCCGGTTCCAGGGTCGCGCTCGACATCGTTTCCGCGAAGGGACCCGCCGAATGCGGAACAAAGGCGCTCGAAGTCACCTATCTGCTCAATGACTGGTGCGACGTCATGTGCGATTACCGTACCGGCGGCCCGTACGAGGGAGTTCGCGACTGGACAGCGCACTGGGGGCTGAAACTCATGGTGTACACGGAGAAATCGTATCAACCCCTGAACCTTCAGATAAGCGATGCGGGAGAGGAACTCTATATCGCCTCATGCGGAGCCCCCAGCGGCTGGAATGAAATCATCGTGCCGTTCAGGGATTTCGTCAAGTTTCCCTACTACCAGCCTCCCGGGGCGCGGCACGACGGAAAATTCGATCTCGATGCGGTGGTCATGCTGGATATAAAGCCCGCGGGCGAAGGTAGTGAAGGGACCTTCAGGATCGACAATATAGCGCTCACCAACGACAGGGCGGCGAAGAGCGCTCCGGTCGCGGCGGAACGCGAGGTTACCGTGCGGGGAGATTTCGGGTCGGTAGTGACGGCCGGAGTCAATGACGGCATTTTCGGTATCAATGCGCAGCACTGGGACGGGGATCTCCTGCTCCGGGAAACCGCCGAAAGGGTCGGAAAGGTCCGGCACGGAGTGATACGGTTCCCGGGCGGCCTGAGCGCCGACGAGTATCACTGGGAATCGGTCCTGAACGCCAAAGACAACAATGTGGACATCGACGAATTTCTGGCCTTTTGCCGGAAGGCCGGGTGCGAGCCGATGCTGACCGTCAATTTCGGAACCGGGACCGCGGAGGAAGCCGCACGGTGGGTCCGCTATGTCAATATCGTCCGGAAAGCCCGCGTGCGGTACTGGGAGGTCGGCAATGAACTCTACGGCGACTGGCACAAGAATCACTGCGAGGCGGACGCGTACGGCAGGCGAGCCTCGGAATTCATACGAGCCATGAAGGCGGCGGATCCTGAGATCCTGGTGACCGTGGTCTGGGAGATCGAAAGCCCGTGGAACAAAATCGTGTTCGACCGCACCAGGGAAATCGCCGACGGGGTCAATATCCATAACTATCCTCAGGAGAGCGGCGAGGAAAACGACAGGGCTCTTCTGGCAGCACCTCCTGCTCTCGAAGGAATCATCGGGAGAGTCCGGAAGCAGCTCGCGGAATACGGCGTTCCGGGCAGGCCGTATCAGATCTGGCTGACGGAATGGAATTCGGTGGATTTCAATCCGGGACCGCAGTCCCTCGGGATGGTGAACGCGCTTTTCGTCGCGGACTATCTCGGCATGCTGCTGGTCCTGG
>CAZGVZ010000711.1:0-2553 GCA_964529145.1 uncultured Fibrobacteraceae bacterium
GACTCGACAATGATACCGAAAAAACATTTGGGGCAGCATTTCCTTACCGCTCCATCTTATGCACGCAGAATCGCGGAACGGGTTCCTGCCGGTGACCGGGACCTTGTACTCGAAATCGGTCCGGGGCAGGGTGCTCTCACGGTTTTCCTGGCAAGGCGTTTTCCCCGCCTTCATCTGGCCGAAATCGATTCTCAGGCGATAGAGGTGCTTAGAACAAGGATGGCAGGTCATTCCTGCACGATTCACCATGTCGACGTGTTGTCTTTGGATTTCGGGCAGATCGGTTTTCCCCTCCACGTCGTGGGAAATCTGCCGTATTCGATTGGTGCACTCATCATAAAAAAAACTCTTCTGTACGGCAATGGAATAAAATCATGTACCTTCATGGTTCAACGGGAAGTGGCTCGTAGAATCGTAGCCGAACCCCACTGCCGGGATTTCGGGTATCTTTCCGTTTTCTGCGCATTTTTCGGAACGGCGCGACTCCTGTTTCATGTGCCCCCAGGCGCTTTTTTCCCAGCCCCGAAAGTGTTTTCATCCGTATTTCAGATAATGATCAACGACAACCTCGCAGAGAAACTGTCTCCTGAGCTTTGGGACCGTTTTTTCGCAGTGGTGAGCAAAGCTTTTCAACAGCGACGGAAAAAGGTGGTCAACGCGCTCGCCGGAGACCTGCTGCCGAAAGAGACGATCACGGAGCGACTTGAAAAACTTGGATACGATCCCGCTGCCCGTCCCGAGGATCTCAACTGCTCTCAATGGCTTGAACTCTTCAAAAGCCTATGAAGACGCTGCAACCGAATCCACACCTCCTCTTTCTGGCGCTCTGTGTTCCGCTTTTCGCCTTTCAGGGAACCGATTACTGGATGAGAGAGCTGATTCCAGATTCAATGTCGATGCCCGAAGGATCCGACATACCCGCTGACAGCACTATCGATTCGTCGAAATCGGAAAAAGCGGTGGTGGACACCGCCGAACCCGCAACGGATTCGACCATGCTTATGGTATCGAGCGGCTTCTCTATGTACAAGACATTTCGGATGCATAACGGTCTCGAATGGTACCGGCTCTATCCATGGGGAGCAATCACTCAGAGCGCAGTGCACAACTACATGCAGCTCAATCCGTTAAGCAGAATCCAGTTCGTAGACCTGTCGGGAACGTTCATGCTCAACGACTTTATTGTCGAGGGGCTCAGTGCGGGGTTGGACTGGAAGCCTGTCGCATCCTATAACCGAAGGAATATCGGTGCCGTGCAATCCACCGTCGATCTGGGCCCTGTGGTTTCGTACAGGCTCCTTTCGGTGCCGTTTCAGGTTAGGGGGGGTATGTTCGGTTACGCCCTCAACGAATCAATCACCTCATCCATCCACTCGACTCCACTCGGCAGTTATCGGAAATCACCGGGTGTGTACGGCGGCCTCTCACTGGGGGGGGGGGAACGTACGATCGGTTCCCTGCCTGTCCGGATTTCGGTCAACGCCCTGGGCCGGACCTCGCGGGCGAACAATCTTGGAATTCTGATGGGGTCCTTTCTATATGCGGAAAAGATGCCGGTTTTCGGTGCCGACGATTCGGTTTTTCTGCACGCGGGTGATTCCCTGACAAACGGAAGAGAGCTCTACATAGGCGATTTCGGGGGGACTCCTCTCTATGACAACACATCCTGGCGTTTCAATCACTCGTTTTCAGCTTCCGGGGGCGTTAAACTCGAGAAAAGGCTCGGGCTCGAGCCCCGGATGTATTACCGCTATTTCCGGCATTCGATCGCCTACCCGGAGAAAGAACAGTCTCTGGATGACATCCGTACTTCGGGACACCGTCTCGGAGTAGCCGGCAGTGCCGGAAACAGCTCCATTCTGTCATACCAGGGGGGGATCGAGTTCGGATGGGAGTTCGAGGACTGGTTGTATCGCCGCTCGTTCAGGGGACGGCCCCCGCAGGATTCGCCTGACTATGCAGCGTACATCATCAACCAGAGCGATCATCATACTAACTTCGCCCGCTCGGACCACGAGCTGCGTCTGTCGTTTCCGTTCGGAATCCGGTCCGTATACGCGATCCATGCGTCGAGAGATTCGAAGAATTACGGCCGGGACGACGCCACGGGAAAATATATCAACCAGAACGAGAATGACCGTGTACAGATCGACCAGGAATGGGCATTGCGCTATGAGAAGGATTCGCTCAATTTCGTGGAGATCTACGGATCGTACGGTAAAAACTACCATTATTACTACCAGGAATTGAGGAGTGCGGAGAGCAGGGATATGAGAGAGTATCGTCTCGGCATCAAAGGAGCTGTCGAACTGGGACCATTTCTATTCCAGGAGGACCTCTATGCCGACGCTGAAAATTCTGATTATTATTTCAAGGAGTACGAGGCGGTCAGACTCAGGCCCCCACCCTGCTCACGTGATGTCACCTCGAAATTCCAGGGTGCCTGGAGAATAATCGAAGAGCGGTTTCATCTCACGGGAAAATGGGTGGAGATGTATCACGACAACGGAGTCTGGTACGGAAGGGATTACTGGCTTGACATGAATTCGCCTC
>CAZGVZ010000712.1:0-2542 GCA_964529145.1 uncultured Fibrobacteraceae bacterium
CAGGGAGCGCCACGGCGAGTGCGGCATCCTGTTCCTCGACGAGATCAACGCCGCCCCGCCCACCGTGTCGGCCGCCGCCTACCAGCTGATCCTCGACCGTCGCCTGGGCGAATACCAGATCCCCGACGGCTGGGCCATCTTCGCCGCCGGGGTGCCGGGGCGGATGGAGTAGGGGAACACGTGCATGGCGGCAAAATCGCACTTTTCGATGAACGCCAGCGTCTCTTGGATGAGGAACTGGCAAAGCCCACTTCCGATCCGCTGACGACCAAGCCTGTGAAGGACGGAACCGATGAAAAGAAGGGCCGCGCTTCCGATGCGTACCGGAAGGCGTTCTGGAACGCAATGCGATCCAAAGCGCCCAGTTACGAAATCCACAATGCGCTTGAAGAGGGGGCGGATTCGGAGGGCGGTTATCTCGTTCCTGACGAGTTCGAGCATACCCTTGTGATGGCGCTGGAAGAGGAGAACATCTTCCGTAAGCTGGCCAAAGTGATTCGTACTTCCAGCGGTGATCGCAAGATTCCGGTGGTCACGACCCACGGTTCCGCCTCTTGGCTGGATGAAGAGGAATTGTATCCGGAGAGCGACGATGCATCCGGCGATCTGCGCATCGGTGGCGTTTCCGGACATGATCTCCTCGAATACTCCGGTCGCTTCGGCAATCGAAAGGTCGTTGCTGTCCACGATTTTTCTTATAGCCTGCTGGATACAGGACATGGTTACTCCCGGTCGGCGGTGAGCTGCAGCGGTCACATTCAAATATAGCTTTTCAAGGGTGATGGATCAAATATGGATTCCCAGGGCGCTCAACCGCCCGGTATTTCGGCCGGAGTACGCGGAAGGTACGAGGGTGCACGAATAAAGGGTGAAACCGTGGTTCGGTCGCGGCACGGAATGCAGGGAGAATTTCATAAAAAAGACAGGGTAGCCGAACCTATATTTAATGGGCTCCTCTGAACACTCAGTGGTGTAATGAGCCCGGCCGAAAGGATGCGTAAGGATGCATGCCAGGCGCATGAGAAGGTCACATCTTGAAGTTTGGCCGCCGCCGAAATACAGCGAAGCACGCGGCCTTTGCAGCCGGGCGGAATTAAAAGATGAATTTTCAGAGGAGCCCTGGTGTCTGACCGGTAATTCGCAAGAGAATAGCCTGGAGTGCTAAAGACGACTCGATACTGTCCGCGTTTCAGCCGGTTCTCCGATATACAGGGAAATAGAAAGTGTATCCATGAAACAGCTCATGCTTGGCAACGAGGCGATCGCCAGGGGGGCGTGGGAGGCCGGCGTCACGGTTTCGACCGCGTATCCTGGAACACCGAGTACAGAAATCACCGAATTCATAGCAAAATACCCTGAAATCGACGCCGAATGGTCGGTCAACGAGAAGGTCGCTTTCGAGGTGGCGATGGGGGCATCGATCGCTGGGGCGCGCGCGATCGTCTCGATGAAACATGTGGGTCTCAACAACGCGATGGACCCGTTCATGTCATTTTCCTATCCTGGGGTAAACGGCGGTTTCGTTGTGGTGGTAGCCGACGATCCCGGACAGCACAGTTCACAGAACGAACAGGATACGCGGTGGTTCGCACTTGCGGCCAAAGTGCCGATACTTGAGCCTGCCGACAGTGCCGAATGCCTGCAATTCGTCAAAGACGCGTTCGAGATCAGCGAGCGGTTCGACACTCCGGTGATCGTGCGTCTGACCACTCGGATAGCGCATTCCCGAAGCGTGGTCTCTCCTGGCGGCCGCAGGGAGGTTCCCCTCAGACCCTTCGATCAGCCCCATGGCAAATACATCGTCGCTCCTGCCTATGCGCGGAAACGGCGGGTAATCGCGGAAGAGCGTCTCTGCGCGCTTCGCGCCTTTGCCGAGACGACGGGACTCAACAGGCTCGAGATCCGCGATACGAGGCTCGGGATCATTGCCGGCGGAATCGCCTACCAGTATGCGAAAGAGGTTTTCCCGGACGCGTCGTATTTCAAGATCGGCCTCGGCAACCCCCTTCCGAGGGATGCGGTCACCTCTTTTGTCAATAAATGCGGGAGAACGGTCGTGGTGGAGGAGGTCGAATCGATCTATGAGATGACGATCAGGTCCTGGGGATTGAAGGTGGAGGGAGGAGATATTCTGCCGCGTACGGGCGAGCTCTCGAGCAGGATCGTCCGCGAGAGAATCGCTATAGATGCGCCCGCTCTGACACACGCGATGCCCGTAGAGGAAATCCCCGTGCGTCCGCCGGTCATGTGCCCCGGCTGTCATCACCGGGGACCTTTTTACGTGCTCAGGAAGCTCAGGCTCAAGGTATCAGGCGATATCGGCTGCTACACCCTGGCGGCCTCTCCGCCGCTGGAAGCCATGCATACGTCAATATGTATGGGCGCCTCGATCGGCGTGGCGTTTGGATTCGAGAAGGCGCTCGGCGCGGAATACCCGGCGAAATCCGTAGCAGTGATCGGGGATTCGACCTTCTGGCATTCGGGGCTGACGGGGCTCGTGGACCTCGTATACAACAAGGGACATACCACAGTGATCGTGCTG
>CAZGVZ010000713.1:0-2528 GCA_964529145.1 uncultured Fibrobacteraceae bacterium
GAAAGGACCCGGAGTCGCGGTCGTCCCTGACGAGATCCCCGCCGGGATCGCCGACTCTGTACCCGAAAAGTGAATCGTCCCAAAGCACGTCTCCCGCGATAGCGAGCGCGTACGGGTCGAGGAGCAGTTTCGAACGATTGAAACGATGACCTTCATGCGGATCGTAGGGACCGTCTACGCGATATGCATAGAGCTGACCGGGTTTGAGACCCGGGATGAATCCATGCCAGATGAGCGCGCTCTGTTCCTTCAGCCGGAACGAGGCGCACGCTTCGAGGTCCTCCGGTCGATCGAACAGGCACACTTCCACACCGGTCGCGTTTTCACTGAAAAGGCTGAAATTGACTCCCTTTGCGTTGAACGTGGCTCCCCGGGGGGTCGGTTCTCCCGGGAAAACTCTCAGCGAATGCATGGAACCTCCTCGTGCGAAAGTCACTCTTCACAAAGCAAAAAGCGTACCTTCGGAGGAGGAACTGCCGGCAGGCCATCGTGTCCGATGTGGATTCAGAAGACGAAACAGAGCGCCAGGGAGACCCCGGACAGAGCGAGCGTCCCGACCGCGATTCGCTCGAAGCTCTTTGCAAGGGTATAATTACGACTGAATTCGCCGGGGCGGTCGGTACGGTCCGCCTTCCCAAGCTCGGAATACTTATTGTAGAAATAGCGGTCCAGAAGGAATGTCACCGCAGAAGAGGATCCGAGCACCAGGGTCGGCACGAAAAAGCGGGAAGTGGAGAACCGGCGTTTGCGCATTTCGAGTACATAGGTATGCATTCCCGGCGAATTGAGATCTATCTTGCGGCGAATGGGTTCGTACCCCTCCAGTTCGCCGATTACCGGAAGCTTGCCGACAGGCGTTATCCATTCGAGCGGCGTGGTTCCTTCGAGCCCGGTGTTGGAGCGAATCGTGACTCCGCCGGGAATGGACTCGATTCTTAAATGACAAATATATTGCATCCGCAGGTTCTCGATGATTTTCCTCACCAGTACGGCGACGAAGGTCGGAAGGTCCTCGTTTGAATAGGAAAGGGTGAGCAGCGGGGTTTCAAGAGCTCGGTTGCGCTGGCGCGGCGACCAGGAGTCCACCCGGACCAGAGAGACGATCAGCAGGGCGCTGGTGTCGTAGAGGGCGACCGGGCTGTCCGCCGGCGCAGTCCCGTTTTCGCCGGATCGCCGGGCCACCGAAAAATCCATGGAAAGGACCATCACGAGTTCTTCCTGGACCGACGAGTCGGCGAGGATTGTGGTGTCGAAACGGGTGAGACAGTATCCTATTTCCTCTAAGGGTTTTTTCAGGTTCCTGAAAAGGGTGCCCTTCAACCCCGGAGCCACGTTGCCGTTTCCTTTTGAATCGGTGAAAAAAAAGAGCGGCCGCGTACCCGCGCCGCAATCGTCCCGGGCCGTACCGTATCCGGCCCAACGAATGCAGAAAATTGAAAGGAAAAGAAGCGTGAGCTTCGGAAAATGTAAAATCACCGGAAATTTCATATTTCGGAATTTTTCTGGCCCAAAAGTACCTGTGGTTTGCCTGCTGAGATAATATAGCATAATTCCCGGTCTCGCACATAGCCGTGACCGCCGGGTGATCCATATTTGAACCGGGTAAATTGCCTGAAATTCGGATTGGAAGTATTTTGCATATATGAAGCTCCGCATCAGCCGTCACCTCCGCCTGCTGGCGGTCCCCTACATTTTTTTTGCATCATGCATCGAGCGGGACAACCCCTGGGATCCAGTGAACAGGTGCCATCCGGAATCCGAAACTCCGGTAATCCGCCAGAGGTACGAACAGGTAGTCAATTCCGGACTTGCGGCTCTTTTCACCCTGAGCCTGAAGCGCGTCGCTTACGGCCGCTCTTTCGACTCAACAAGAGAAAACAACTTCTCCTTATCGGTCGAAAACGGGCTGCACCGCTCCCGCATCGAGGAAATCCTCTCGGAAAACGACTCGATAGAGATTGCCAACGCAGCACAGACCGAGTGCAGCCGGAGAGAACCCAAACGTAAGATTCACGATTCACTCATGTTGAGAAACCTGGCCTTCGCGGCCAGCGAGACCGCTATCCGCACGCGGGACTCCGCCGTCCTTTACGGAAAGGCAATCGAGGACTCTCTGGCGTACTCGCTCTCGCTTTGTCCGAAAAATCCGCCTTTCACTCAATCGTTCGTCGATTCGACCTCGGATTCGTGCCGGTCGGAACTGCTTCGCTGGGAAGCCCTCGTCGAGCAGATGCGGAACTACAACGGCACCTTCATCCAGGACACCAATGAACTGATCCGGAACTTCAACCGCATGGTCGATTCCGTCAATCAGGACGCGGACCGGTACAACGAAGAGCTGGAATACTGCAAGTCTTCCAAATTGTCGGATCCCGACATGATCATGGAAGCCGTCAGGAATCTCGAGCCGGGATCTACTTTGACACTGGATACCGGCACCATCAGACTCTCCCAGCTACTTATCAAGGCTAAAGGAGCGAGGGGAAGACCGATCGTGATCACCGGGGATCCTGCGGGAAAGACCATGA
>CAZGVZ010000714.1:0-2526 GCA_964529145.1 uncultured Fibrobacteraceae bacterium
GCGTCGAGCAGCGGCCTGACCTGCCACAGCTCGCCCACCAGGTTGTATTCGCCGATGATGTTGATGTCGTGGGGCGTGGTGGTTTCCGGCTCGCGGGTGCCGATCACGTGGTCGAGCAGGGCCTCGGCGCCGAGCTTGTTGCCCAGGTTCTTCGGCCCGGCGAAGCCGGGCGCGTCGACCGGGATCACCGGCAGCCCGAAGCGCTCGCTGGCGCGGCGGCACACGGCCTCGATGTCGTCGAGAACATGGGTGCTGAAAAACAGGGTGCGCCGCTCCTCCCTGAGCTTTCCCATTACATCGCGGAAAAGCCGCCTTCCAGGAGGATCCATGCCGCTCATCGGTTCGTCGAGAATCAGCGTATGCGGATTTCCGAGCAGCGCCTGCGCCATGTTGAGCCGCTGCTGCATTCCCTTCGAAAGCTCCTTTATTTTCGTTCCGGTGCGGTGCGAAAGTTCGACAATCGCGAGAACCCTCTCCGTCTCCGCTCCAATCGAGCGGGATGGGATGCCGATGAGCTCCCCGGTGAACCGGAGCGTTTCGGCTACGGTCAGGTGAGCGTAGAAGTAGGGCTGTTCGGAAAGGTACGCCACGCCGTCGCGCGCCCTGGGAAAAGCGGCGTCACGGCCGTCGATGCTGAGCCTCCCCTTCGTGGGATGCACCAGGCCCACGATCATCTTGATGGTCGTGGTCTTTCCTGCGCCGTTAGGGCCAACGAAACCGGTGATCTTTCCCCTGCTCACGGAGAAAGAGAGGTCCACCACAGCTGGAACACGCACTCCCCGGAATCCCTTGCGGTAGATCTTGGTAACTTTCTCAACATCAATCGCATGCATAGGAAGCTTTCCTTGTTGATAAGAGAATTATATACTAAATACCACGGCACAGGCAAGATCTGGAAATGTATTCGGGGGTATCGGGGCGAACGGCGGTTCGCTAGTGGTCAGGGTTAGTGGTTAGTGGTTAGCAGACAGGATTCTCTGAATAGCGCTGCAGGCTGAAGCATGCCTGCCCGGGGGCTGTTATGCCTTGCGCTTTCAGGGCACCAGAAGCCGGTCAGCTTCATTTGTACAAGGATTCCCGACTCCTCCCGGACACGGCAGTGGCCGGGATCTTCTTCCGGACCGCATCACGAATTTTCGCGAAGGTCGCGGAAAGGAATTTTTTCTGTCCGAGACCGGTGCTTAGACCGGTCGGGTTAAAAACTCCCCGCGACCGTAGCGATGCAGCGGCGGCTCGGGGTTCGGGTGGCGCCCCACCCGGTTCGAAAATGTTTACGAGCGCTGAAGGCAGCCGAAGGCCCGGGTTTCGGAAAATACACGAAGTCTCTAAAGTCCTGTAAAGGGCGTAGCATATTTATGCGCAACCGTTATAGAAAAGGATTTCGACAGTAGAACAGTAGCCTGCATTCTGTCATTCTGGATTTGTATCTTGTATTCCAGCCAAAGGGGCTCACAGCAAAGATGTCCGGAAGAAGGAAAAAAAAGAAACGTGGAGTCCGGTACGGCACTTCATGCCATGGTGCTGCGGCCTCATGCTCCGGCCGGCCTCACCGGAAGAACGACAAAACCGTTTCCCTCCCGGAATCCGGGCCGCCCGCATCTTCCAGCGATCCGGAGCAGAGATCCGAGCGGACTCCTCCCGCCGGGCTGCCGCCGGGGCTTGCCCTGCTGTCTGTGTTCACCTTCCTGCTCTGCGCCGCGGTTCTCCTGATCATTTCCTTTCGCGAGATCTCGAGCCTTCGGCTGGAAAACTCCACTCTCCGGGAGAGCAGGCTTATGCTTTTGGATCGGGTCAGGGAAGGAAACCGGCGCCTCGACTCGCTCATCTCCGGCCGCCCCCGCCCGGGTTCCGTTTCGGACACACCCCGTATCGTTATTGCCTCCCTGCCGCCGAACCGGAGCGGATCCACGCCCGCGGCCTTTTCCCTTCGGACCGGCACCGGTAACCGCACGCATCACCTCGCGAACGGACCGACGGATCTCAGGGCGGTAGCCCTGACCTTCGACGGAGGATCGTTCGCCAATGCCGCAGAGGAGATTCTCGACACCCTGGCCGGCCGCTCTGTTTCAGCTACGATGTTTCTAACCGGCGAATTCATCCGCAGGTATCCGGACATCACGCGCAGGATCGCGGCCGAAGGCCATGAATGCGGCAACCACCTCTACTCCCACCCGCATCTGACCAGTTACGGCATCGACGGCAGGAACACGACCCTTCCCTCGGTCGAACGGTCGTCGGTCGTACGGGAACTCCTGCGCACCGAAAGGCTGTTCCTGGACGTGACCGGCGTTCGGCTGAGTCCCTTATGGCGTGCTCCGTATGGAGAATTCAACCGCGAAATCTGCGCCTGGGCCGCGGAAAGGGGCTACCTTCACGTGGGATGGAGACAGGGAAAGACATGGCGCGACGGCCTCGACAGCAACGACTGGGTAACCGACTCCTCGATGCCGGGTTATCACGGGCCTCCGGAGTTCCTTGAAAAAACCGTCGCGCTCGCCCGGCGCGAACCCTGCGGCATAAACGGAG
>CAZGVZ010000715.1:0-2513 GCA_964529145.1 uncultured Fibrobacteraceae bacterium
CGACCGGCCCACCGAACTCCAACCCTCCTGCAACCGAACCCGTCCGCAGCGTCGGCCAATCCATCGAGATGCAGCGCTCCCGTAACTGCGACAATCGTGATCGTCACGAAGAATCCGCCCAAAAGCGGAGATCCTTCGAGAAACATAGAACTACCGTATGAGATAAGTACCGATACCCCCCCCACCAGAGCCCCGACAAGCGGAAAAAAGGGAAGAGAGCGCGAAAGTTCCCTTTGGTAAGGTCCAGGAAACGGGATGACGGTCAGAGTGCGCAATGCCGAAAGAAATCCTCCAATCACATGACCGCCTTTTCCCGCGACACCGAAGCGCTTCGGAAAGTCGCCATTTCATGGTAACAATGGAGCGCCTGGGCTACGATCTGCATGGCGAGCACCGCCCCGGTCCCCTCCCCAAGCCTCATTCCAAGGTCGAGGAGAGGCTTTATTCCCCCGTTCCGCAGAAAAGTCCGGTGAAACCTTTCCGCCGAGACATGAGAATAGATGAGGTAATTCGCCACTGCGGGCTCGATCCTCGTCGCGGTCAGCGCAGCGGCTCCACAGATGAATCCATCGATCACCACCGGGATCCTTTTCGAAGCCGCGCCGAGAAGGAACCCCGTGATGCCCGCGATTTCGAATCCT
Organism: uncultured Fibrobacteraceae bacterium; assembly: GCA_964529145.1. GTDB lineage: Bacteria > Fibrobacterota > Chitinivibrionia > Chitinivibrionales > Chitinispirillaceae > JAFGNB01. The sequence goes on from CAZGVZ010000715.1 coordinate 642, forward strand.
CCGCACCGGCGCAGCGCATCCAGGGGGGTCTGGTCCCATTCACTCCTATGGAGCGCTACTGCCCTCTGCACGGTGACACGTTTCCTGGCGAGCACAGATCCATTTGAGCCGGTTCCTTTCCCGGTCGTCATCGAACCGTCAAGATCCAGAAGGAGGGCATAAAGGGCAGCCGCTGCAGCGCTGTTACCGATCCCCATCTCCCCGACTCCGAAAAGATCCGCGTCCGCAGAAAGCGCCGTATCGACTCCCGTCGAGAGCGCATTACGGCATTGCTGAGATGTCATGGCCGGACCGATACTCAGGTCCGCGGTACCCCTGGCAATTTTCCGCCCCAGCAGAGTAGCGTGCTCCGGCAGGTCGCCGTCCACTCCCATATCCACCACCGAGCAGGTGATTCCGGCGCTTCTGCACATTACACTCACCGCCGCGCCCCCTTCGATCATGTTGAGAGTCATCTGCGCTGTCACCTCCCGGGGAAATGGCGTGATCCTCTGCGCAGTGATGCCGTGATCCGCAGCGAAGGTGAAAAGTGCCATCCGTTCGAGCGGTGCGAAGTCCGTTCCGCGGCAGAGCAGGTACCGTACCGCGCACTCCTCGAGACGTCCCAGGCTCCCTTTCGGCTTTGTCAGGTTGTCAAGGTTAGCCTGGATCCGTGCCCGAAGACCGGGGTCCTCGCACATTGGGATCGCGGGAATCATGAATTTCGGATCCGGGGATGCATCCATCTGCGGTTTCATACTCTGCTCCTCATGAAAACTGATCTCCTTTGATCGTTACGGGTATTCCGCAAACACAGAGAAAAACCCGGGATGCCATTCCCGCGATACGGCGATTGAGAGAACCCGCGATATCCCTAAACCTGCGGGCAAGATCGTTTTCCGGCACTATACCCATTCCCACTTCGTTTGTGACGATTATCAGGTCCGGCCTGGCTGCCGCGGCCTTTTCGATGAAGCTGTCGATTGCCGATTCGACTGCCGAGGGTTCCTTTTCGTGACGGTACATCAGATTTCCTAACCACACGGTAAGGCAATCTATGAGTGCGACCTCCGTTTCCATGGGAAGCCCGTCTACCGCACGCGCCAGATCCCATGGAGATTCCACCGTCTCAAACCGGTCGCCGCGTTCTTTCCTGTGGCGGGAGATGCGCAGGTCCATCTCTTCATCGATCCCGATCGCCGTCGCAATGAAAATCCGTATCCCGGAGTAGCGCATCGCGAGTTCCTGCGCGAAAGAGCTCTTCCCGCTTCGCGCACCGCCGGTCACGAGGGTAATCGATCCCATAACTCCTCGAAACGGCGCATGGTTGAAAAAGTGTCATCCATTCCGAACACCTCCAGGGTCACTACCCCGGAAAAGTCCCGAATAATCGATATAAACAGTTGCAACTGCTCCTGTTGTGAATGAACGGTCAGAGGACGGTGATCCCTGTGTCCTTCGACTCCATGGAGATGGATGATTTTCGTCGCTTCCAATGAATCGTATACATATGGCTCCCACGGAACGGTTCCATTCCAGAGATGTCCTATATCAATGCAATGCGAAAAATGATATTTATCAACTACTTGGGTGTGAAGTTCAGGCGGGTATCCGAGATTCTCGACACAGATACTGTTGGGATCCGTGCTCATGCCCTGCAAAAAGCGTTCGCAGAATTCCTCTGCATGCATTCTCCAGAAGTGTATGTCCCTTTGATTTGGATTGGCGTTAAGTCCTTCAAGATGAAGCACATAACCGCTTACAGGCAACGATTCGGCCATTCGAACGATATCGATTGCCGAATTGAGGAACTCCCGCCGTTCATCCGGATTCTCGGAGGCCGCGCGGCGATCGATCGGGAAGTGAACGGAGAAAGTGATATCTTCATTTTCA
>CAZGVZ010000716.1:0-2511 GCA_964529145.1 uncultured Fibrobacteraceae bacterium
AAATCCTGGACACCTTCCATGGTTAAGGTAGGAGGGACGGTTCATATTGAGGTAGGCTGGGATTACCGGGGACCGGCACTCACCAAGACACTGCATACCGCTATCGGATCGGCGGGCTGGGCAGGATTTGATGAAATTCTGACCAGTGATATAGCGGTGCAAATTAGTAAAACTGACGATTGGACTCCGCTGACTTTCGGAGTCGATATGGTGATCACTACGGGCCTGGATCCAGGAAAAAGTCCCTATTCCATCTATACCAAATTCGACGGAATTTTCCCCACGATCACATCTCCCACTCAGCAGGATGTTTTGATCATCCAGGGTAATAACCCACAATTCCGGAACCTGGTCATAAAAACGGTTACCTCTCCCGTGAGCGTGGGAAATACCTGCTGGATCGAGACAACCTTTGAATATATGGGACCGGCTACATCCAAACAGCTTTATGCTGCAATCGGTATGAAGGGGTTGTTTGGCTTTGATGAAGTCTTAAATGCCACCCAGGACCTGACGCTGCCGGATTGTACCAACTGGACTCCCCAGGCCGGCAATGTGCCAATTTTTATTAATCAGAACGCCATCGATCCGTCTAAAAGTCCTTACGATGTCTATGCCAAGTTACTCAGTCCGGAATTGGTCTCTCCAATCAAGATGGGAGCGGTAAATATTGTCGCGACTCCCGGATCCGGAGAAATCACCGGGCAAATCGTGAGTGTTCAACCAACTACAATAAAAACCGGAAATCCCCTGGAGTTAAACGTCCAGATCCAGGCTTTTGATGACAATACCTGGCAGCAAGTGAACGGCTGGTGGACCAGAGTAGCTATTACATTGGGTACTTTAAGCAGCAAAACCGAAACTTTCCATCTTGGTCGGGATGCCGGGGATACCGTGAAGGTTCTCCTCGGAGTCATGGGTAAGGCGACTTTAACTGGCAAAGTAGTTTTGGAAGGTTGTCCGGGAGATGCCATCGAAAATCCGCTCAGTCCTACTCCTCCAACTACCGGCTGGTACAAAGTAGCCGAAAAAGCCATTACCATTACTCCATCTGGTTCAACTCCTCCGCCTACTTCAAGCTCTTCCTGGGGTTTGGTGGCAGTCGCAGGGATAGCGGTACTGGCTATGGCTAGTGGGAGCAGTAAATCTAAAAAGCAATAAAAGAGGCGGGAAAACCGCCTCTTTTATGAATTTTGAAATTTATCTAATCTTTCCGTTCTTTCAGTTCAGGCAGATCATTTATAATTTTCACAGTTTCCAGACTTACCCGGACAATCCGTTTAACTAAGTTGATTATATATTTGGGATCATCTGACCAATCATTCGGGTCATTGATTATCTGGCTGTCCTTATCCCTTGTAATCTGATACCGTTCCATTATCCATTCCAAAGCGGATTTTCCGTTAACTATATAATCGTAAGCACCTGAAGGTATCCCGGTTAACCTTATGTGATTATTGTAAATAATAGTGGTTTTATCAATTTACTTACCCTTTCTTCCCCAAATCATTTTCTCAACTCTGTAATCCTCCTTGGGATTGAGGTTAAGCTTAGAATATTCTTGCAAAGGATAAGGGTCAACAGATTCATAATTCAGATGCCATTTTGCTAATTCTCGGCCTGCTTTGCTGAAAGCCCAAAAGTCTTTTGCTAATGGAATACGAGGTAACATTTTCCTCAAATCCGCTTCAAATCGGTTTTTATATTCCGATGAATGTAAAACTCCATAGACATAATAGAAAATATCCTCTTTTGTGAGTTTGGTATCGTAGGCTTTCTTAAACCTGGCAAAAATAGTGTCCGGTATGGCGTCCTTCTTTATATAACCTTTTTCAACATTCATTCCTGGGAATTGGCCTTCGCCATTTTCTATTTTTTCATAATAGTAAATGGGGAATCCTTGTCCACCTGAATGTTGCATATTCAAATCAGGAATATAATTTACAATCAATGCAGATGAATCTTTTCCCCCCGGTCCATTTACGAAAATTACAAAATTTTTGAGTTCTGAATTTGGAAATACCTTTGGCATTTGATATCTACGCTCGTTAAATACTTCATCATAATAAAGCCACTGCTTGCAAAATGGCCGATACATGCCCTGAATAACTGACGATTGTTTAAAATCATGTTGAATAAATTTTTCCAAATCATCTTTGATACTAACTGTCCAGCTGATTTTCCTCGTGTCATTATCAATGAAATCATCAACTTTAATTTGTTCATCTTTAGGTTTGTTGCTATTTAGTTTTTTATAACTCTTGACCTGATCATTATAGAAATCAATCATTTGGGTCATATTGGATATCAATTTCTTTTTTGAAAAGTTATATGCCCATACATCCCGACTCGTTTTCACACCGCCAGTATATATCTTGAAAAGAGATTGGTCTGATTTATCATCCTTGTTACCAATTTCAATAAATTTCTCAAACGCAGGATCACGCTGGTTAATCCAATCATGATTAATATTAGGTTTGATCTGGTTCCAGCTTACTCCTTCTATACTAC
>CAZGVZ010000717.1:0-2507 GCA_964529145.1 uncultured Fibrobacteraceae bacterium
ATAGAGTCCGGGTCGGCCGGGTCATTGTAGGTGGCGGATGTGGTCGGTACGTTCTGGCCTCCGATGGCGCCGTTGATGTTCATGATGTCTCCCGATTCCAGGCCCAGCGTCTGGCCGTTCGCGTCGAAAAGATCGCTGAGGTCGTCGTCCGCGGTGGCCGGAGCTCTCAAACCCGTAACGGTATATGAGGAACCCCCTTCCACCAGCGGAGGGAAAGAGAACGCGTTGGCAACGTAGGAGTCCGATCCCGGACGATTACTGCTTATCTGCAGTCCGGTAATGGAAGCCGCGGGATCGAGCGACGTATCTACGGTGAGATCCCCTCCTGTCGCGTCCACCGTTATGAAGGTGCTGCCGGTAGCGGTCCGGAGGTAGTTCTGGAGTTCCGCGGCGAAGTCCGTCATAGACATCGTGGCGGTCACGGGGATTTCGACAGGGTCGGACCCTGCTATGGAAACGATGATCTGGTCGCCGGTACGGATCCCGAGATCGTTTCCATCCTGGTCGAAAAGCGAACTCATGGTATCGGAATCTTCCGCCTGGGCGAGAAAACGGTTCGTGTGCGCGACGGTCCCGAGTCCTTCGGAATCGGAGTCCAGATTGCACGCGTACCGCACCAGTGTGGTTTCGTGGGCAGGAGCTTTTTCACCGTAGGGTATCCGCAAATCACCAATCGGAGTACCCGGAGGGTATGTTCCATCCACAGCCGCCATCATTCCCTGAAGCCTGAAACCGTTGGTGGGTGAAACCAACCTTCCGAGTGAATCGAGCTGCAGGGCGCCATTGCGTCCATAAAAATTGCCTTCGCCATTGGAAAACGCGAAGTACGCCTTGCCTTCGAGTGCAAGATCGGTGATCTGCCCAGTGGTCTGGAGATTACCCTGGGTAAGGATCGTGTCTACTGAACCCACGGCCATCCCGAGTCCAACCTGCAATGGATTGGTGCCACCCGCATTACCCGCTGGCCTCGAAGCGCCCTGGAGCAGCTGCGCCATGGATTCCTCGAAGGTGACGCGGCCGGCCTTGAAGCCCACAGTGTTCACGTTGGCGATATTGTTCCCGGTTACGTCCATGCTGACCTGGTGATTGCGCAGACCGCTGATGCCTGCATACAGTGACCTTACCATAACATTCCTCCTCTTGCGAGGCGGCGCGTTGCGGCGCATGCGGACGCTTCAGTCGATAGACGTCCCGCGCCTCCTGCATATCCGGCGGATAAGCAGGTCCGGCACTTTCAATCCGCAACGACCGCGCTGTCGATATTGGTGAAGATGTTCTCTTTCATCGATTCGCCGTCAATGGCCGTTACCACCGTCCTGTTCGGAATATTCACTATGAACGCGCTTTTCCGGAGCAGAACCAGCGCGTCCTTCGATCCCTTGGCCGCAGCCCGGTCGACCGCGCCGCGAAGCTTTCCAATGACCTCAGGGCTCATCTCGATCTCCCTGCTCCTGATACGGGCCGAAGCGTGTGCGGAGAAACGTATCTCCTCCATGTTCGACCTGAGTAACCCGGAAAAACTCTCCTGTCCCACGCTTCCCTGCCGCTTCGTTCCCGCGGGAGATTCACTCCGTTCAGGATACTGCACCGGAGCGATGCCGGCGCGGTGCGAGGCGAGAAGCTGTCTTGTTACGGCATTCACTTCAGTACCGCTCATACCTCCTCCGCTTCTTCCGCTTCTCCGATATCCACCACATTGGAGAGAGCTACGGTTTCGCTACCTATCCTTAACCGCGCATCGCCGTTCAGATTGGCGATACCGCTTACGATGCCTTCGGAGAAGGCGTACAGAGAAGGGTCCCGCTCCTCTCCGGCAAGACGTATCCTGTAGCTCCCAGGGGCGATCATCGTCCCGTCGTTCGTCCGGCCGTTCCAGTCGAACCGCGCGATTCCGTCCTCCCCTGCCGTCACGGTAGTCGAGTGCACCACGGTGCCTTTCGTATCGGTAAGTTCCACGCTTACGTATGTGCGTGTTCCCGCATTGATTTCGAAAGAGATGCGTTCCCTGTCCGCCTGGTTGAACTGCACCGAGGTGCGCCGTGTCCGGACCTGTTTTCCAAGAAGGGAAACCGCTGAGGACGGGGTGATGGCGGCGGCCCCTGCAGCTCCGCTTCCGCCGGAAACGTCCAGCACCTGTGAAATCGAGAGTTCCCGGCCCGCGATTTTGACCAGCGCACCCTCGCCGCTGAAACGGACTCCGTCGACCACATCCTCGACAAAAACGTAGAGTTCGGGATTTTCCTCCTCTCCCGCCAGGTGAAGGGTATAGGTGCCGCTCTGTGCCACTGTTCCCAGGTCGGTAGTCCCGTCCCAGGTGAGCGACACCGAATTTTCACTGTCTTTATCCTCGACCGACATGGTTTTCACCACTTCACCGTCCTTGTCGAAAGCCTTGAAGAGGACTACCTGATCCTGAGGAAAGTCCATATCCGCCCTCATCTGTTTATGAAAACTGTACAATGAGGCACTTCCTTTCACCTCATAAACTCTTGCAAATCCCTTTATAC
>CAZGVZ010000718.1:0-2500 GCA_964529145.1 uncultured Fibrobacteraceae bacterium
CGTCTCCTCGACGAGTATTTCATGGCCGTCGCGCGCTGTCCACGGAAATCCCTCGGTCGAGAACATCGATCTGGTCCACGTAGCGTTTAGGCCGGCACTGTACCAGTCACTCATGTCCCGGTGGAACCCCATATCGGCGAAGAATTTCTTCCAGTTTATCCGCGCGGTCGCGTTGCCGTAGGGCATGATGAAAGGATTTCCCTTGTATATCTGGAAATCGGGAACGAAACTGCGGTGGTTCCATTCGTTGTAGGAGCCCATGATCCGCAGGTCCTTGTAATCGAGTTCCATGAAGGCGCCGTGTCCGAAATCAGGAATCGTCAGCGGAATCTCGTCGACGCCTCCCGTGTTGTTCGGCGCTTCCCATTTCACCTTCCAGTCGCCCCGGTCCGCCAGGCGCGCCGCGAGCACGATTCCCAGATCGCCAGGTTTGTAATGAACCGTCGCAGTCGAGTTGTAACCGAGTCTCTCGTCCAGCGACCCCGCGAGAGTGGTACTGTTGATACCGGGATCTTTGGTAATAACGTTGATCACTGCCGAGAAGGCCTGAGAGCCGTAAAGTACCGAACCCGGGCCCCTGATCACCTCGATGCGGTCGATCGCCGCGACGGGAAACGTTTCGTATACCTCGCTCTTTATTCCGCCTTCGAGTATTTCCCGTACAGGGCGGCCGTTGAGCAGCAGGAGAATGTGGCTCGACGAAGGCATGACCTGATCGCCGCGTGGAGCGACCATCGACCGGTCGGTCATGTATACGGTCGTCCCGAGAAAGCTCGGCAACCGTTTGAGGATGTCGCCAAGCGTCGTTCCTCCGAAGCGTTTGAGCTGATCCTGCGTGATCACCGAAATGACTCCCGGCGCGTCGAAAACGTTCTCTTCGGTTTTCGACGCTATCACCACCTTGATATTGCAGAGGTTCTCGAGGGTCATGTCGGTCCCCGCGGGCCCCGTTTCGGGCTGACCTTCGACAGATGATGCGGAAACCGAAAGAAGAAAGGCGAGTACGGATATTTTCCGTTTTTTCGAAAGGTTCATGACAACTCCGGAGTGTAAGGGAGAACGATCGGTTTGCAAATTATCGTTCGACAAGATAAGCTGTCTGCCCTGGATTGTCTTTCCGCTTTTCGAACGGCTTACTGAAAGAGAAAATAGGTATCTTATGGTATAAAAAGCAAGTGTCGGATGAGGAGAATGGCGGGTGGGCCGATTCAACGGGCAAGTGACCAGTGGAATTCACCCAGTTTCAGGTGCATGACTCCGGTATTGCGGCCCTCTTTCCATGGTGGTCTAACCCTCCCTGACAGGCGGCATACTCCATGTCTGACATTACCTGCCTCGTAAGAATCATCGTGTTAATCCCTTCGGGATTCTCGCAAGGGGAACACGGCCTGAAAGGCCGTGGGCAGGACAGCAAACTCGGGCGCAGGCGCCCGGATGTCATTTCCGTTCTTGAAGCGCAAGGAGTCCGGTGCCGCGCGCTGTTTTTATTGTACCACTCGATCTTTTGCGGGCTAAGCCCGCTCAAGCCAGACCACGGCTTTAAGCCGTGGTAGCTGATTCCGGGATACTCGCGATTCATCCGAACCGTCTTGAATTGCATCGCCAAATACATTATCATGGTATGGTGAAGTGCCCTTCGGATCGGGGAAGAGATTCTGCACCGCTTCGCGGCATCCGCGATCGCGGACGGGAATTTTTCGCGGAGGAACCGGCGGTCTTGCATCGGTGATTCAGCATAGCGCCTTCAGGGCGTTTCGGTCCGGTCTCCGCGATCCATTTTCCGCTGTCGTCGCGAACTTTCCAGGAAAGCTGCAGGCCCATATGGAAACAATTGCGGAAAACCTTTTTTCGACACTTTCGGACATGGGCTTCACCCTTCTCTCGATGAGCCTTTTCGACGAGAACATGACGGAACTGCGCAACCTGCGGGCCGCCGGCCCCGCGATCAAACAGCGGGGGGCCGTGTGGTCCGCAGGGAAACTGCCGGCCGATGCATGGGGAGAGGCGATCGCCTGCGGCCGTGGCAGGGTCGTTGACGGCGGTATCGCTCCTGAGGAGGGAGAGTGGTACGAACATGACGGATCAGCTGAGTTAGTGAGGGCTTTCGTGCCGCTTCTGACCGGAGAAACGTGCATCGGGCTCCTCGAAGCGGGTTTCCGCAGGGGGCAGCGGGCCGAAATCACTCCAGGGGAGCTGCGCGTTCTCGAAGGGCTCGCCCGCCAGGTGGCTGCGGGTGTGAAGCAGGCGCGACGCATCGAACTATTGACTCACGATCGCCACCTGCTCCATACTCTCATGGACAACATTCCCGATTCCATCTACTTCAAGGATACCGAAAGCAGGTTTATCAGTCTGAGCAGGGCCCTTGCGCGCAAATTCGGCGTCCGTCTGCCCGAACTCCATAATCTCTTTTTCTGAAAACGCGCTGGTATGCGTAATCAGCGCAATCGGTATTTCGGGAAAGCCGGTTTTATCTTTAAGCGGCGCAATTACGCTATCA
>CAZGVZ010000719.1:0-2497 GCA_964529145.1 uncultured Fibrobacteraceae bacterium
ACCCTGGCATGGTGGAGAACATTCGTATCGACATCGGACAGATACGGAACCGGGCGGAACGATGAGGATAATTATTATTACCACAATGCATATTCCGACTCCAGGGAGGTCGCGCAGGCCGGCGTCGATCATTTCGACCTGGTAAGCGGCGGTGTCAAGAACATCGTACAGCGCGTCATGGGATCCAATTTTCCGCAATGGTACAAAGAACGACTGCTGAACAATCTCTATCCCATGGTCCAGAACACCGTATGCGCCAAAGACGGCAGAACCGCTTTCTGGGAAGGTCTATATACGGTGATCGGCAGCATCGATCAGTCTCAGCATGCCTCACTCTGGTACACTTACAACTGGCCTCAGAACCAATGGCTCGAACTGCAGTACTGGATCAGGACCATGCACCGGGGCGTCGGAGAACCTCCGGAACTCAAAGGGCAGATCCATCATGATTTCAACACGAGTCCGGTCACATGGGATTCCGCATCCCACTTCTTGTGTCCATGGGACGACTATCTTCGGGAGGATTACTGGTTCAAGCCCAATACCGCCAACTGGGCCGATCTCAATATAATGGCCATTTTCAAGGCGTATGAACTCATGCTGGCCACCGGCGACCTGGATTCGATGAAGCTGTATTTCCCGAAGCTGACTCTGGTTGCCGACCGTCTTCTGGTGCAGTGCGCCGAGGCTGGTGTCAAGCTGCCGCTCAAAAGCATGAGCACCTACGATACGGAGCACCTCGGGGCGCCTCAGTATGTTTCGGGCATCGCTCTCGTCGCCTATCTCGCAATGGAGGAGATGGCGAAATTCACCGGCGACACGGTTACCGCAGCGAAATACCGGGAATGGTACAGTGCGGCGCGCGACGAATTCAGGACACATATCTACAACTCGAATTTCTGCGCCAACCGCAGCATGGCGGAGGGCGACATCGCGGGTTACAGCTGGGGAAGCTACTTCTGCCTCGAACCGGTCATGGATTCCGATGTCGTGATCACCGGTTGCAGGCGTCTCTGGGAGAATTACGCTCTCGGACAGGAAAACGAACACCGGCTCGGGAGCTGGCATTTTTACACATGCGACCACTGGGGAGGAGCGGAGATAGCCCGTGGCACGCCTGATACTGCCATGATCATTTTCAAATGGGATTACGATCATTTCCACGAGAAGAATCCAGCGTTTGTATTCTGGCAGAATCTCTGGAGCGATCACGAAGTTTACGCCAGTTACGTGACCGCGCCGAGTGTGTGGCGTTCCTATTTCCAGATGACCGGGTATCAACTTGACAATGCCAATAAGCGGCTGTGGATCAGACCCGTGATACCGTCTTCGATGGAGGGTAAAATCCTCAATGCGCCGTTGCTCAATCCCGCAGGGTGGGGTACGCTCGATTACCACGAAACTTCCGGGAGCGCCGACGAACCGGTTCAGGCGATCCGGATCGCGTTCGACTCGACCGTGTCCATAAGGGAGTTGGTCCTCAAAAACAACACCGGCGGCAATACCCCGTTCGTCACCGTCAACAGCCCGGTCAGGGAACTCGGCGGATTCACCACGGAAACCGAAGAGCGTGGTCTGGAAAAAAATATCCGTATCGCCTTCGATTCCCCTGTTTCAATCGACAGGGACGCGATCTATGCGCTCGTCTACCGGAAGGAAGTAGGAGTGATCTCGGATCGCGACAAACCGTCCCGGAAACGTTTGTCGATCGATTCGCGTTCGCTGTGCCCGGGGAAACCGGTAGTTTTCACGGTGGATCGGTCCGGAAAAGTGAGGATAGAACTTCTGTCTCTGAACGGCGTCAGAATCGCACTGATCGAACGCACGGTTTCCGCTCCAGGCACCCATTCCTTCGTGTTGAACGAAACGAGTACGGGCAAAGGTAAAATCGGGCCGAGAATGATGATTTTACGCCTTTCCACCTCCTCGGGGACCATTTCCCGTCCGGTGCTTTCGGAATTACGCTGATACCGCCATAACGTGAGAGGGATTCACCGCGCAAGAGATGCTCTCTACCAAAGCGGCGATTGTCCCGGTCCGGTGATTGCGGGCATGATCGCCTCCAGGACGTCCTCTCCTGTTCATGTACTTTTCGTGTAAAGGCCCGATCCTTCGCGACCCGGCAGTGTGACATCGACAATCCGCACGGCATGCTTCTTGCATTTTATTCTTCCAGGAAATGAAGGATCCCACATTCTCATTCTCAAAATAAGGAGTGCCGCTATGGCGACGCGGGGGACCACACACGCCAGTACCTCGGTTGAGGTAAAAACAGGATGGCACAGTACCATCAACCATGATTCGATCAGAGAATGGGCCGAAAAGCGGGGTGGTAAACCCTCCCGTTTCATCGGCACAGGGGGAAAAGGCGATATCGGCGAGCTGGGTATCCTGTTCCCCGGAAGCGAGGAGGAGCAGGAGCTGCAACCGATAACATGGGAGTGCGGCTGCCGGATCAAAATTGTCCCAAAACTGCCGGTTTGAAAGTGAGTTGACA
>CAZGVZ010000720.1:0-2490 GCA_964529145.1 uncultured Fibrobacteraceae bacterium
GCAGGAGGATTCGCCGCTGGCGCTGCAGCATTTCTATGAATCCACCCCGTTGAAGCAGGGTCGTGTCGGGATAGATCGAGAACAGGTTTCTGTAGGAATGAAACGCCCTTGCGACCGGATCGCTGCTGAATACAAATCTGCAGTCCCCGTTTTTTTCCCTCAATATATTGAGAATCTGAAGAAAAAAATGCACTACGGCAGGATCAATCGTTGTGATGCGTTCGAGATCGATCACGAATGAACGGTTGCCGTCTTCGATAAGAGTGATGAATTTTTCTTTGAATGTTGGAATCTGTTCCTGAGTGAAAGGACCGGAAAGTGTGAGCCACAGAAATCCGATGCGCTCTTCTATCATCATATCGAGAGTCTCAGAGTGCATCGGGTTCCTCCGGGCTCTTTTTGATTGCCTTGCAGACTATTTTTCCCAGTAATTTATACTGTGAGTTAGGATCGAGGGTAACGGGTGTCGTTAGTATCATATGTAAACCTTCGGCGGGTTCATCCGGAGATGGCTGCTGAAAACACCAAAGGGTAATCGGCTTCTGAGTCTGCATCTGAAAGCGGATACCGCTGCTGCGGTCCTCGATGCTCCACCTGGTCAGCATCGGAAGCCGGAGAATCTCCCGCCCCGCTTTTTCATAGCTGGTTTTTCCGGCTGTCAGCCGGGCGGAGCCTGCGACGATCCCGGGAAGATAGAGGTGCAACTCCGTTGAAAAAATGAATTTACAGGTCATTAAAGAGGGATTGTTGAACTGATAAACGAAAAAGAGAGTCGCGCTTTCCTTTTCAAGCCCGAAGACTTTCTCGATGCGCAGCGGATACTGCCGTTCGAGGGAGGTGAAAGAACCGGCGCGCATCAGGGTTACGTTTATTCCGGAAGGATTTTTACGGATTTTGTAATTGAATTCACCCGAGTGAAAATCGGAACTGTCCCTGAAAAGGTGAGAACTGTCCTCCGGATCATTGCCGGTATCCGGAAGGATACGGTCGAGAAACCACGTGCGCGAAACCTCAGGGACGATAATGTCGGGCTGATCATGGCGTACCGGATTATAGACGCTGCACAGATTGACCAGACGCGGCCTGAAATCCATGCCGATTATCTGACCACCGTGCCGGAAATCGATACAGGCTTTCAGAATCCGGTTCGTTAGCATTATTGTTTTTCCGCCGTTTCGCAGAAAATCGGTAATCCTGACGTATCCGCCTTCGTTTTTATTCAATGTATGGATTTTTTTATCGATCGATATAAGACGTGCATAGGTTCCCTGCCGGTCGGAATGAAGCTCGAAACCCGAGTCCCTTCCTGGAAGGAACCGGTTTATATCCTGTACGAAATAAAAGTCGTCCAACAGCTTCGGCAGAACCCTCTGGTCCGGGAACGAAGCGGCACGATCATATATGTCGAGCATCTTTCGTTGTATGAAGCCGACCTGATCGAAAGAGAAAAGATAGTTGAGAAAGTGGAGGTCGACCGTTCCTTTCCTTCCGAGTTGAAGGCTTGTGGGGACGTATTGAAGCCCGGCCGGACTGGTCGCTCCTATCAGGTCGCTCATACATGCCGGCTGAAACGTGAGCAGGTTCTTCTCGATCTCCTCTACCGATGAATGCAGGAACCGGTATGCTTCGTCGGTTTTATCGGAAAACAGGGGAAGTAGGAAGTGCAGCACGGCGAAAGGGTTGGGAACCAGTATACTGTTTCCGGTGATAAGTCCGGAAATCCATTCAATGAATTCCGGTTTGGAAGCTGCATTGTTGACGATATTCGTACCGACGAGTCCGATCGAACTCCCCGCATGTTCCGCGACCCAGTATCCGCACGCGGCCCTTGTTTCAACCGGGAACAGTTCATTAGAGAGGAGCGCGTACCGGAAACCCATTGCCCGCAGATCGGCGATAAGTGACGGCTCCCAATTCGAAAACGGGGGCAGGAAGCCGCAAGGAGCCTTTCCTGTAAGCTCGTCGATCACCTGTTTACCCTTTCGTACGTTTCGGATCGACAGATCGGGAGGTGACAGGCTCAGGAACGGTTCCGTGTATCCGGTGCAGACAAGTTCGACGAAATTTTTTTTGCAAAGCTCTCTGAGCTGTGCCATAAGGAGCGGATCGGTGCACTCGAGCAGATAGCCGGGAAGCACCAGGTTGTAACGGAATTGCGGGAACCGCTGCTGTATGACGAAAAGAGTTTCGAAAAAACGGTCGATCGATTCCTTGAGTAAAGGCCGTGCGACCAGCCCGTTTTTGAATGGATGCAGCAGAAGTGCCAGTGAGTTTCGTTTCATAGCCGTACTTCAATTTACCATCGTGCCATTGCACGGTACAATGAAACTTTTATTCCGGGGTTTTCCGCAAGTGGCCGGTTTTCAACTGATGTTTCGGCGTTTACTCTCTTGAACCATGAGAAATATGGATGTATATTTTACTGTTTTCTTCGGGCCGGAGGTCCGCATTCCCGGCCGTGGCGGGGCGAAAGCCCCGTGAAAGAGCGCC
>CAZGVZ010000721.1:0-2485 GCA_964529145.1 uncultured Fibrobacteraceae bacterium
CTTCCGCGGGCTCTCCTATTCCCGTAATTTCGTGCAGGCCATGATCCTTAGTTCGATCGTCGCGGCAACGGTCATGCAGGCGATCGGCGACAGCCTGGCGAGGGGTCTCGGAATGATGGGCGCCTTGGCGATCATCCGCTTCAGGACCGTGTTCAAGGATCCAAGGGATATCATTTTCATGTTCGCGGCGCTCTCCGTCGGCATCGCGACCGGGGTTTTCGGTTATGGAATAGCGATCGTGGGCACGTTATCATTCTGCTCCGCTGCGCTGCTCCTGTACTACTCCCCTTTCGGCCAGACCAGGGCCTACGACGGCATGCTCCGGTTCAACGTGGGCGCGGAGATGCACGAGCGGGCGGCGATCGAGACCGCTATCCGGGAGTACTCCCGCAGGTTCGTGCTCATAACCCTGCGGGAACAGACGCAGGGGAACCGGCTCGAGTATGCCTATCATGTCAAGCTCAAGCCCAAAAAGGAGAAGGATGCGTTCATGAGGCGGCTGAAGGCCATTCCCGATGTCAAGGACGTCAACCTGATGGTACAGGAGACGACCGTCGAATTGTAGGCGGGTACAAATACCGATCAAAGCATCAAAACCGAACGGATGGAATTTCAACGATGAAACGTTTTTACCTCATTTGCCTGGCAGTGGCCGCGGCGCTCACTGTTATGACGCTCTCGTACCGGTACGAACCCGCGAAATTTTACGGCATCGCGGATACCAAGGAGACCGTCGTGAACGCGGAGGAGGGCGTCGCGATCAAGAAATTGTTCGTTGCTCAGGGGCAGATGGTCAGGGCCGGCGACACCCTCGTCATCGCGGATCAGCCGGAGCTGCGCATCAGGATCAATGAAATCCTGCACACGCTAAACGAGTATAAGGCGCAAAAGAAATATCAGACCAGCTACAACCAGGCGGAGCGCCGCAAGTACCAGGCGGAGCAGGCGGAACGCATCAACGAGATCCAGGCTGAAATACGGGAGCTCGAGGCGCAGTACGAACTCAACAAGAAACTGGTGAAAGAACTGCGCAGCCTGAAAACCGATGCCACGGAAGAGAACGACAGCACCAACCCGATACTCGCCCAGATCAAGGGTCTCAAACGGCTTCTCAAGTCCGCCCGGAATCCCGCGCAGGCGCAGATCGATTTTTTCAGCAAGGAACTGGCTACGACCGATGACCCGATCGAAGCCCAGGTGCGCAGATATACCGAGGAGCTCGAGCTGCTCGAGAGTCAGCGGGAGCAACTGGTCAAGATCGCCCCGGTGGATGCCATTATAGGAATGGTGAAATACAAGGAGGGCGAACGGGTCGCACCGTATGATACCATTCTCACGCTCCATACGTCGGCGCCTTCATACGTGAAGGGATTCATTCACGAGAACGTGTACAGCAGGGTGGCAATCGGGGATACGGTGACAGTCTCGGCGTGCGCCGACATGAAGCATCTGACCACGGGGGTGGTCACCGGTGTGGGTTCCCGCATCATCGATTTCCCGATACGACTCAGGAAAATGCCTGATATCGTGATCTGGGGGAGGGAGGTCATCGTGCGGATTCCCGAGGACAACAATTTCATGCTCGGTGAAAAGGTGCTCATCTCGGTTACACGGAAAAAAAAAGCTGAGGGAATCCGGCAACTCATCCTTGATTCGGTTCTACGTAAGGCGCACGCTGCTGCGGAACCCTCCTCCATGGCCGCTTTTGGAACAGGCGCCGCACGATTCATCAAAGTCAACTCCGGCCTGACCGTTTCCCCGGTGGAGGCTTCGGGTCTTATCTATCTTCCGGACATCAGATCGTACGTCCTGATCAGTGACGATACCGACCGCAAGGAATCCGCGCTGTTTCTCATGGATGAGGAAGGCAATGTGCGTTCCCAGGAACTGGTCGGTGGACTCGATGAAATAAATGACATGGAGGGAATAACCGCTGACGATCGGGGCTTGATCTATATCGCCGCATCCCAGAGCTACAACAGAAAGGGAAACCAGCCGTCCGCACGGAAACTACTCGTGAGAATCCGTCGAAACGGTACGACCTTTTCCCTCGATGGGAGCGTATCGCTCTTTGACCTTCTGCTCGAAGCCGCCGCTGCGGCGGGTAAAGAGGAGTGGGCGTCGTTCATCGCACGGAGCGCCGCGAAGAAAGAGGTCGATATCGAGGGACTGGTCTTTTCCCGTGATACGCTTTTTCTCGGGTTCAAGAACCCCAAAATCGCCGATAACGCCGTGATTCTCGCAGTGGCGGATCCTGAAACCCTGTTTTCCGCCAGGAAACTCGAACCCGGTAAAGTCTCGCTCTGGCGGAAATTTATTGTCTACGACAGTGCTTCTGGGGCGTTTTGCGGGATATCCGACCTTCTTTTCGTGAACGGCACCCTCTTCGGAACGTCCACCGGTGTGTCATCGAGGAGCGGCATGGAAGAAGACGTTGGGATGGTCTGGAGCTTCAGACCGGAGACCGGAAGATTCGACCTGCTTC
>CAZGVZ010000722.1:0-2133 GCA_964529145.1 uncultured Fibrobacteraceae bacterium
CCTGCATACTTCCCACTGGTGATATCATGTTCAATTCGAGCAGGATATTCGGTATGATCGACTGTGCATACACACTCGTGAGCAATCTATACATATGTAACAGAAACGGGGAGTGGCTCCGGCAGATCGGTTTCGATCAGGAGCATACGTTTTTTCCGACGATGATGTCGGACGGGAAGGTACTCTATTCCCGGTGGGAGTACAACGACCGTACACGCATCAGCTGCGGCGGTTATTTTACCATGAATCCCGATGGCTGCATGCAGAACGAATACTGGGGAAATCAGTCCGATTTTCCGCTGATGAAATACCAGGCCCGGGAGATACCCAATTCCGGCGGTAAACTCATAGGGATTGCGGGAGGTCACCTTGCGCCCTATCAGGGAGAACTAGTTCTCATCGATCCGAACGTCGATCGAAACCGCTGGAAAGGAAACGACAACAAGTCAATCAAACTGCTTGCCCCGGTACGGGACGCTCCAATGGATCCATCAAACGCGATGAGCGGTCATGAAGGCGGTGTCGAATGGACATTCCAGAATCCGTGGCCGTTCGATGAGGAAAACTTTCTTGTATCTTATTCAAAAAGTAAGAATAACTTCAAAATCTATTTCATGAATGCCGACGCGAGCCGTGAACTCATAGCCTGGGATGCCGGGATGTCGGTAAGCCAGCCGATAGTGATAGATCCCCCGTGTCCATTTACCGAGAAGCCGCCTCTTATCAGACAGATGGCCGATTATACGAAGAAAACGGGAATTTTGGGCGTGGCGAATGTGTATTACGGCATGGGTTCAAATGGTATTGAACCGGGTTCGATCAAAAAGATTCGAGTGGTCGGTATCGGTCCCTTCCGTACCCTCTATTCAACACCGCAAGCTATAGCCGGTTTTTCGGTCAATCCGCTCGGTCGGGCATTTTCTAGCTGGCAGGTAAAAACGCTCTTTGGTGAAGCTCCTGTTGAAGAAGACGGTTCGGCCTGTTTTGAAGTTCCGGCAAACGAACCCATCTCCCTGCAGTTGATCGATAAAGACGGGAGAATGGTGAACACCATCAGAAGCTGGATAACGATGATGCCTGGAGAACGGTGGGACTGCGTTGGATGTCATGAAAACAAGAACGAAGCGCCGCCGGATTTCAAACCTATCGCTACAACCGAAAAACCGCTTGAAAAGCCGCTCGGGTTCGAGGGCAAGCCGATGAGCTTCCCAAAGATCATTCAACCGATTCTCGACAAGCATTGTGTAGGCTGCCATACCTCGGGGCATAAGAGCGGGCTTGACCTGCGGGCAAATCCAAAAATGAACAGCGGAATCGGCAGGATCATAAATTCGTCATATGATCAGCTTACGAAGACCCAGAAAAAGTACGTTGACTGGATAACGCAGGAGGAAAAGGCGGCGCCGAGAACCAAGTTCCCGGTTCCCGGATCGAGTACGAGCCCTATGGCCACGAAACTGCTTGGCGGCCATGCGCCCAAGGATATGACGCCCGAGGAGCTCGAGACGATCTTCTGCTGGATCGATTTCATGATTCCCCATGCGGGTTCTTATTCAGAAGGCATGTCGTCTTCGGATTCTACGGCCCATGATAAATACATGGCCGAGCACCGCGGCAAACATGATGAATGGGTAAAAGGGAACATCTCGAAGTTCGTTGAAGCGGGTCAATGGAAAAATGAAATTTACGGAATAGTCTCTGTTACCGGTGATGGATATTCCAATGAGGCGAAATTGAAAACCGCCGGCACCTGGGAGCTGCGGGTGATTCGATGTGAAGGAAGACTCGTGGTGCAGTGTCCCGGAGCAGGGATGGTCTCCCTTCTCGACATGAAGGGGAGACTGCTGATGCAAATGAATGTGGACGATGCTATGGCGGACGGAAAACGCCAGGTTTCGCTCCCGTGGAAAATTCCGTCAGGCGTTTTTATCGTGAAGTTCAAGAATAAAGACATGGTGAAGCAGCGCGTGGTTTCGTCACTATGATGTGATGAAATCAGCTTAGTTCTCGTATCAAGAGACTGTTTCGCCGCGGCGAAACGGTCTCTTTCCATATCAGGACAACAAGCGATACCGCAGGCCGGGGGGCGTCGGATTCAGAAGCAAGGATGGAATGAAACGCGGTTTCAGAAAT
>CAZGVZ010000722.1:2143-2478 GCA_964529145.1 uncultured Fibrobacteraceae bacterium
GGCGCGGAGGGGATTACGACGGATTAATCCTGCCGGCGGGGTACTACCGTATGCGGTGTCCCGGGGAACCGGGATACTTTCACAGCTTGAGACGAATGGCGATTGCCTTAAACTCCCGAATGCAGAAGGTACGCGGAAGAACGGAATACCTTGTATATCCTTTCAGTGGTAAATGACCTCCGGCATTTTCGTCCCCTCAGTTAAAGAGTGATGATTGGGGTGCGGCAGCTTGTCGATCAGTGGCTTATATGATAATTTTGCGCAGTTTGCACCCGAAGTCATTACTTACTGACAAGTTGAGCATCTGGAGTCAACCCTTCCAGGGGTTCGCGAAC
>CAZGVZ010000723.1:0-2460 GCA_964529145.1 uncultured Fibrobacteraceae bacterium
CTGGGGCCGGTGCGCGCGACCCAGAGATATCTCTTTTTCGCAGTATCGCAAGTTTTGTACTTCACGGTGGGAATTCCGTTCATCGGAGCGCGCTCCTACTGCACCCATGTCTGTCCGCTCGGCTTCGAGCTAAGATGGATCGTCCGGATGAAGAACCGGATCGGGACGGGAAAGACGAAAAACTTCTGCGCCTCCATGCACCACGATGCTTAATGATGAATCACCGCGATTTCAATTTCCCCTGCAGGGGATGAACATATATTTTTGTATCATGAGACTGCATATACCCGCATACCTGCGCTCCTCCATGCTGTTCTCCTGGCTGCTGCTCGCATCGTCTTCCGTCTACCCGGTCGACATGAACGGGGCGTATCAGTGCAATGCTGTCCGGCTTACCAGGACCAGAAGCGGCAGGGAGTACTCCAAAGCGTTCCAGGTCAAAAGTATGTTCATCCGGATCTCCCCGGGCGAGGTTCGCGTATTCGGGACCCAGAGCCAGAAAAGCATCTGCAGAAAACTCGGTGTCCGGAGCAGGATCCGCGACACACTCTTTCTCGAAAATCCCGACCTGGAAGTCCCGGTCAGCCATGATATGCCGAAGCTCTACCTGGTACAGGATACACTTATGGGCAACGTCAACCTATTCGAAAGCGACACCAGCGCGATCGGGATAAAAATCATCGTGAAAAAGCTTCGGAACCTGCCCGCCCAGGAGATCGAGAGCAGATGCCGGTGACCGGAGTACGGTCTTGACCGCTACCTCTCGTTACCCATACTCTCTCGATTTTCGAGCCGCCGGCAATACTGGCCGTTTGCCGGAGTTCAATTCCGCCAGGCCGCTCTGATTGATTTTAGCCAGTAGTGTCTCAGTTTGAAAAGATACCTTTTCCCTGCTGTTCTTAACTGCTGCGATGAAAGGCATCTATGGGCCTGACTGGAGGGTACGTCGCCCCTTCAGGGCTGCGAAATCTGATGTTACATCTTCCCCGGACCTTCAGCCCGGGCAATCCTTTCTTGCGCTTTCAGCGCGTCAAAGGCCAATAAAATCAAACTGAGGCACTATCTTTTGGTCGAGATGCTTGTTTCTTCGACGTTTTCGGGGTTATTTTTTATATCTTCACCATCCGGGTATCTCCTTTTCAAAAGGCCGTCTCCAGAGGACCGGAAACGACCGGATGATCATTCTTACAGGAACAGTGATCCCCGTACATCTTTTCCGAGTGGAAATCCGGGTTCTCGATATGGAAAAAAAAATCGGTTTCATCGGTATTTTCAGTGTTTCCGCGGGAGCTATGATCAGCTCAGGTCTGTTCGTACTGCCCGGACTCGCTTATTCAAAAGCCGGTCCGGTCGTATTTCTCTCCTATCTCCTGGCAGGATGCATCGCTCTCACTACCGTTCTGAGCCTTTCCGAACTGATCACTGCTATGCCGAAAGTAGGCGGTGATTATTTCTATGTTTCCAGAACTTTCGGACAGCTGTTCGGAACCGTTTCCGGACTCTTGAGCTGGCTGGCTCTTTCACTGAAAAGCGCATTCGCGATCATCGGACTTGCCGAGCTGGTTTTCATCGCCTTTGGAGTGGACCTCGTCGTCTCCTCCCTTATCCTCACCGCCTTTTTTACCCTGCTCAATCTGTTCGGAGTCAGGGAAGCCCTGCGTTTCCAGGTCGCGCTCGTCATTGCGCTCTTCGCGATCCTTTCGCTTTTCTCGGTCACTGGATTACGGGGTATCGTACTGAATCGCTATGAACCTTTCCTTTCGCATGGATTCGGCTCCGTGATATCCACCGCCGGTTTCGTTTTCGTCTCCTTCGGAGGCGTACTTACCACAGCGAGTATGGCCGGCGAAATAGATAAACCAAAATTCAACATTCCCGCGGGACTTATAGGTTCCACAATAGCCGTGACATTCATATATGTGCTGGTGACCTTCGTCACCGTGGGAGTCATCCCCGGAGATGCTCTGGCGAAATCACTCGCCCCGATCGCCGAGGCGGCGAAGTACGCGGGCGGTCAGCCGCTCTATTACGCGATCGTCGCAGCTTCCCTCTTCGCATTCATCACCACTGCGCACGGTGGAATATTGACCGCATCACGTTATCCCATCGCGATGGCCGAGGACGGCATCCTTCCGGGCGCATTGTCGAAGGTACGGGGCCGGAAGAGGGTGCCTCCACGGTGCTGCTTCTCACCAATATCATCGCGCACCTGTCGATCATAGTTTTGCGTGAAAGTAAAGTGGCGAATTACCTCCCCGCCTTCAGGGCTCCTTTTTATCCGTGGATGCAGATATTCGGGATATCCGTCTTCATTTTCCTCATCGCCGGGATGGGCATCCAGCCGGTTCTTCTCAGCACGACGTTCATACTCGCTGGAGTGGTACTGTATTTCATTCGCAAGGAATCCTCGAGCGTTTCCGGTCCCGCGTTCATGCACCTGATCGAAAGGATCACCAACAA
>CAZGVZ010000724.1:0-2093 GCA_964529145.1 uncultured Fibrobacteraceae bacterium
TTTGGATATAATCTAAAAGCAACAGATATGCAGGCGGCAATCGGATGTGCTCAGCTGGAGCGGCTCGCGGAGATCCTGGCAGAGAAGAGGGATATAGCCCGCCTCTATGCCGAGTTCTGGGGCGGCACCCGGTTCCGGTTCGTACTGGAGCCACCGGAATCGACGGCGAATTACTGGCTCAATTCGGTACTTTTTCCTTCGCGTGAAACAAGGGATGAGTTTCTTTCCATTACCAACAATTCCGGGATCATGACCCGGCCCGCATGGAAGCTATTACCTCATCTGGATATGTACAAGGGATGTCATTGTGAACGTCTGGATGTCGCGATCGATATCGAAAACCGTCTCGTTAACCTGCCGAGCGGTGTGCGAGGTTTCCATGTCTGAACCGGTGTTGCTTGTCGGAGGAGGAGGGCACTGCAGATCGGTTATCGACGTAATCGAGTCTACGGAAGAATGGAGCGTGGCGGGGATAGTCGACCCCCGGGGAAAAAACGAAGAGACCGTATGGGGGTACCCTCTTGTCGGAAACGACGACGATTTGCCCATACTCCTTCAACAGTACCCAAACGCGGTAATTACCGTCGGTCAGATCAAAGAGAATACCGTTCGCCGCTCCCTGCATTCCCTGCTCGAATCACTCGGGGGGAGATTGCCGGTCATCGCTTCACCGCATGCGCGGATATCGGCCCATGCCTTTATATCAGAGGGATCTGTGATATGTCATCGCGCGGTGGTGAACGCCGGTGTAAAAATCGGCAGATGTGCAATAATCAATACCGGAGCTGTCGTGGAACACGATACGGTCATCGGAGATTTCTGCCACGTCTCGACCGGAGCACTGTTGAATGGTAATGTGGCAATAGGAGATAACGTATTTGTGGGAAGTGGCGCTATAATCAATAATCATATCGCGGTTTCTCCGGATACCATCATTGGTTCGGGTGCGATCGTGATCGGGAATATCGTCAAGTCGGGCATATATACGGGAGTCGTCAAATGATGAACCGGGCCGATATCACTATCGATTCATCGGCGACTTTGCTTGACGCACTTAAACTCATGGATTCATCGCATACCAAGCAGCTCATAATTCTTGAAAATGGATTGTATGTCAACATGGTCACGATCGGCGACATTCAACGGGCGATCATCCAGAACAGATCGCTGGAAACCCGCGTCACCGATATCGAAATCGGCGGGAAAGTGGTCGGCTATACCTTCAAGGGAGATTCCATAGACCGCCTCAGAGCCCTGATGGTCGAGATAAGGGCGGATTTCATGCCTGTTATCGATGCTGATGGACGTGTCGCGGAGATCATTCTCAGGGAGGATGTACTGCGGGATAAACCCCGGATATCGAAACCGCTCAATCTCAGTGTCGTGATCATGGCCGGAGGAAGAGGATCTCGTTTGAAGCCGATTTCCAACATCATTCCCAAACCGCTCATTCCTGTCGGTAATGCGACCATTTCCGAGAACATCATGGACCGGTTCATCGAGGCGGGATGCAGCAATTTTTATTTCTCCGTCAATTATAAGAAGGAACTCATCAAACATTATTTCGAGAACCTTCCTGAATCCCGGTACAAGATCGAATTCATTGTGGAAGACAAGCCGCTGGGGACCGCGGGAAGTCTTCACCTGTTGAAAAACAAGATCTCCGAAACATTTTTCGTGTCGAATTGCGATATCCTGATCGACCAGGACTATCGCGAGATCTACGCTTATCACCGTGAGCAGTCGAACGAAATCTCCCTGGTGGCGGCGCTGAAACACTTCAAGATCGCCTATGGAACGGTCGAATCCGGATTCGGCGGTATTCTGCAATCGATGGACGAGAAACCTGAATATACTTACAAAGTCAATGCAGGACTTTATCTGCTGGAGCCGCATCTTCTCGGCGGGATTCCCGAAGATCGTATGTACCATATCACTGAACTGATCTCTGATGTTAAAAATCGAGGTGGAAAGGTGGGAGTATTTCCCGTGAGCCAGGGGGCATGGCTAGACATAGGTGAGTGGCCGGAGTACATCAGGACCGTACGCAGCTGTGCGACTGACGACGAGGATAAATTCCTGGGACTATGAAT
>CAZGVZ010000724.1:2103-2438 GCA_964529145.1 uncultured Fibrobacteraceae bacterium
TTATCTGCATTGCGGATCAGCCGCTTCTGGTCAGTCTGGTGTCGAATATGAAAAGAAGCCTGCCGGAGTGCAAAATCGACGCACTGTCGACAACTCCCGTTACCCGACCGGTCGAGGTGTATGACCGTTTATATACATTACCGGTCTTTTACTGGTTCAAGAAAATATTTAAAAGGGGCTATTATCCTGTCTATCATCTTTCAGTCATACTATGGGCGATGTTCAGAAGACCGACTTACGATGTCATTTTTCTTCATTATGTCGCTCTAATGCATTTGCGGCTCATGAGGCATTACCGGCGCTGGTCGAAGTCTGTAGTCGCGGTATTCTGGGGA
>CAZGVZ010000725.1:0-2438 GCA_964529145.1 uncultured Fibrobacteraceae bacterium
GCGCCATGGTTGCCGAAGGCTCGTTCAGGGAGGACCTCTACTACCGCATCAACGTGGTCCCGCTCTCGCTTCCTCCGTTAAGGGAGCGGACTGGTGATATCCACCTGCTCGTGGATCATTTCCTGAAGCATTACAACATCCTGTTCGATAGATCCATCGAAAGGGTCGACCCAGGAGCGTTGAGCGTGCTGCTCGAACACAGGTATCCCGGGAATATCCGTGAACTGGAGAACATCATCCACCACGCGTTCGTACTCTGTCAGGAAACGGTGATAGGTAAACGCCATCTGCCGTCGTACCTGTTTCATCCCGTCGAAGCGGAGACTACCGGGGAACCGCTGCCGGATCTGGAAGAATTCGACAGGAAGAGAATCATGGATGCGCTCGCCCGAAACATGTTCAACCGGTCGCGGACCGCGATGGAACTACGAATTCATCCCGCGACGCTCTGGCGGAAAATGAAAAGATATCACATAGAGTTGAAGTGATCTCTGCCCGGCCCCGCTTCTCAAGGTACCTGCAGAAGGCTGTCAATGACTCCGGTGAAAAAATCCAGGGAATTGGAACCTACCGTACGGTGAACCTCGATCCCGTTCTTGAAATAGACCACAGTAGGGAAAGATTTCACGGCGTAGGTCCCGCGGAGAGCCGTTTCCTCTACAATATCGACTTTGGCTATCAGTATGTCTTCGGGCTGCGCCAGCTCGAGACTGTCGAAAACCGGAGAAAGCAGAGTGCAGTAATAACAGGTCGGTGAGAAGAAGTCGATAACCGCCAGCCTATACGAACCAGAGAGAGCCGAATCGATCGTGGCCGCGGTCAACAGGGGTACCGTACCGGAAATGGTGTCCTCGGTGGTATCCGCAGTCCCTGAGGTATCTGAAGACTGGTCGTCCAGAATTGAGCGGAAGAGAAGATCGAGCGTGTCGAAAGCGTTGGAACCGAGCTGATCGACGGAACGGCGCGCGACCGGTTCCCCATCCCTGAAAAAAAGGTATGAGGGGACGATCCCGACTGAAAACCGTTCGCCGAGGGAACGGTCGGAAGAGATGTCGACCGCGGCGACAACCGCAGAATCACGGTACCGTACCGTCAGACTGTCGATGATCCAGGACATCTCCATGCACGTCCCGCAAAGAGCTTCGTAGAACTCCACGAGCGCCGTCGTACCCTGCCGAACGATGACCGCATCGAAAGCGGCGGAGTCAAGGATGAGAGCCCGTTCCGGAGAGGCGTCGGGCCTGTCGCTCAAGGGCGGGTTACCGACACAACAAACGAGCGAAATCGCGACAACGAGCGGGATCGATCCGTTTCTTCTGACCTGTGATGGAATGGACATGCGCGCTCCCCTGAGATGAATCCGGCAACGGTATTTATGAAACCGGGAACGACCGGCTTTCCGGTTCCCGGTGGACGGTCGATCGTTTCCCGTACCCTTTGGTGACAGCCGGTCCGTCCGCTTCGCAATCCGTGCTGCAGTGAAAGATACGTTTTTCCCGGGGCCGGGGCATCCGGCATCGGAGATCGCGTCATTCAGATTTATAAAGCGATCCTCTCGATGAGTTCGGAAAACGCCGAATGAGAACACCCGGGACTCCCAACGAGCGTCTTTCCCGAATCGCTGTGGGAGACGAATCGCGGATCGATCGGAATGGTCCCGAGGAATGGAATGCGAAGTTCTTCCGCCATCTTTTTTCCTCCTCCGGAGCTGAAGATGGCTGTCTCCTCTCCACAGTGCGGACATATGAATCCGCTCATGTTTTCAACGATTCCAAGGACCGGAAGATCGAGTTTGTTGCAGAAATCGATCGACTTCCGCACATCGAAAGTGGCCACCTCCTGAGGGGTGGTGACGATGATCGCCCCGTCGGGTTTCGCGGTCTGCACGGTCGATAGCGGTTCGTCACCAGTGCCCGGCGGCGAGTCGATGACAAGATAATCGAGCTCTCCCCATACGGTGTGACCGATGAACTGGGAGATGACGGCATGCTTGAGCGGCCCTCTCCAGATGACCGAATCGTGAAGACTTCTGAGAAGAAACTGCACGGACATGACCTTGAGGCGACCGTCAACGAGAATCGCGGGCTCCAGGTGGATTTCGTCTCCAGCCGAAACGAATCTTTCGAGGCCGAGCATTTTTGGCACCGAAGGCCCGTGGAGATCGGTATCCAGCAGACCCGTCCGTTTTCCGTCGAGCGCCAGTCCCATAGCCAGGTTTACCGCTACCGTGCTCTTCCCTACTCCGCCCTTTCCTGACAATACCACATATTTTTTACCGATCGAGGAGAGAGTCTCCGAAAGACGCTGCTCGTCAGCACCCTGATGCCCCATAATCATGCATTCCTTTCAAATACAATGGCCGAGGTTACGTCGCAAGAACCATGCCCCGCCTTTCCAGGCCAAGAACCGCGCCGGGACACTCCAATATATTGCATTTA
>CAZGVZ010000726.1:0-1213 GCA_964529145.1 uncultured Fibrobacteraceae bacterium
CATGTTGACGGGAAAGAGATCGCCAGACACCTTAATGACTCTATCAGGGAGAAGGTCTCGGCTCTGTCCGTTTCGGCGGGAAGGCCTCCGCGCCTTGTTTCCCTTTGTGTCGGGCATAACGAAGAGGCCCAGATATACGTAAAAATGCAGGAAAAAGCGGCGGAGAAGGTCGGGATAGCTTTCGAGCGGCGTGTGCTTGATGCGGGCCTGGGGGAGATCGATAGTCTTAATGCCGATACTTCGGTTACCGCAGTGATAGTTCAAAAACCCCTTCCGTTCGGGATCGAACACGATCGTGTGGTCGAGGCGTTACACCCTGAGAAAGATGCCGAAGGTCTTCATCCATACAACCTCGGACGGATATTCAGGCGAGAGGCCGATATTGTTCCCTGCACTCCCGGCGCTGTAATGCGGATCCTGAGAGAACACCATGTTGAGCTGTACGGGAAAGAGGTGGTCCTTGTGGGGCACTCGGCTATAGTTGGTAAACCCCTGAGCATGATGATGCTTAATGAGTCTGCCACTACAACCGTCTGCCACATCGGCACCGCCGAAAAAGGTGACATAATTTCTCATTCCCGAAAAGCCGATATCCTGGTAGTAGCGGTAGGAAGGCCTTGGATGGTGACCGGTGATTGGGTAAAGAGAGGGGCTGTTGTCATCGACGTAGGTATAAACAAGCAGGATGGCGCTATCGTGGGTGATGTTCTTTTCCCGGAGGTCGAGAAGAAAGCTTCCCTGATAACTCCGGTACCCGGAGGTGTGGGGCCGATAACGGTATCAATACTTATGAGAAACGTGCTACGAGCATACAGGAGCCAGAATGTCGGGGCTTGAACGGGCGCTTGCCGCCGGAAAATTCGTTGTTACCACCGAGATAGGGCCGCCTAAAGGCGTTTCCCTGGAAGGGCTTTTCGCCGAGCTTGAACAGGTCAAAGGAAGGGTTGACGCGATCAACATTACCGACCAGCAGAGTTCGGTGATGAGGCTGGGATCGGTGGCTACCGGGAAGTTCCTTATAGAACACGGGTACGAACCCATATGCCAGATAGCCTGCCGTGACAGGAATAGGATCGCCCTGCAATCCGATATTCTTTCAGCCTATGCGCTTGGGATCCGTAACATCCTTGTGATGACGGGAGATCATCCTCTTTTGGGGGATCATCCCCAGGCGAAACCCTGTGTGCTTATCACAACAATATGTGATGCGTCA
>CAZGVZ010000726.1:1223-2432 GCA_964529145.1 uncultured Fibrobacteraceae bacterium
CTGTCGGACTTCTCAATGCCGCCAGGAGGCTCCAGGAAGGGTACGATCTGGCAGGGAATAAACTTGAATCCGTGCCGGATCTTTTTGTCGGGGCGGTAGTAAACCCGGGAGCCGATCCTTTGGAACCGGAAATTATTAAAATGGAGAAGAAGGTGGCCGAAGGCGCCATATTCTTCCAGACGCAGGCAGTTTTCGATCTTGCCGCGTACTCTGCCTTTTCAAAAGCTATAGGTCATTTGAGACAGCGGGTTAAGATCCTTGCCGGGGTAGTGCCGCTGCGGTCCGCTAAAATGGCCCGGTACATGAATGCCAATATTCCCGGGGTCTTCGTCCCGGATAATATAATCGGGAAACTCGATAAAGCAGGCGATGTTACCTCCGAGTCCGTGGCGATCGCCGCCGATATTTTCAGTGCCGTTAAAGGCATGGCTGACGGTGTTCACTTCATGCCTATAAAGGGCAACCATCTCGTCTCTAAGATCCTTGATAAGCTGGGCATATAGTCATCTTGAGCCGTAAGTTACATGCGATTATCCGGGACACTCGTACATCATGGTATCTTCATTTTTACAAATCCGCAGATGTTTCCATCTAAAACATGAAAAGATTTCCCGGGTCCGGGAGGACACGGTGGAACCAAAAGGAGGGGCGAATGGCTAGAGCTAAAGCTAAACACATATTGGTCGAAACCGAGAATAAGTGCGAAGAGCTTAAAAAAAGGATCGAAGGAGGAGAGGACTTCGGGAAGGTAGCGAAGGAATTCTCAAAATGCCCTTCCGGACGACAGGGCGGGGATCTCGGGGAATTTTCGCGGGGGGAAATGGTCCCCGAATTTGACAAGGTGGTTTTTTCGGCCGACATCGGGAAGGTCCAAGGTCCGATCAAAACAGCCTTCGGGTATCATCTCCTGATCGTCACCGACAGGAAGGATTGAGATCTGAAGTCCTTACTCCGTCAAGCACATGCATTAAAAAGGGCGAGACCATGTTCATGAAATTCACAGTACAGGACCTCAAACATAAAAAAGAAAACGGCAAGAAAATCACGATGCTTACCGCGTCTGATTTTCCCATGGCCCTTCTGATCGACAAGGCCGGCATAGACGCAGTTCTGGTCGGAGATTCTCTTGGCATGACGACCCTGGGGTACGAGGCGACTACCATGGTGAGCATGGATGAAATGATACATCATGCCAAAGCCGTGCGGAGG
>CAZGVZ010000727.1:0-2430 GCA_964529145.1 uncultured Fibrobacteraceae bacterium
AGATACAACAGCCCATTACTTCCTCCGATCCACACCGCGGTATCGCGCCCGCCACTTCCCGGCTCTCCCCAGACACCGTGTATTGACTGTCCGTCATCCACGGGGACGGCGACGGTGTCGACTCCACCGACGACCCCCGACGCAGTGTTGACATGAAGGCAGTAGATCCTGTCCGCTCCGTTCGCAGCCACGACCAGTACGGAATCTCCGTCAGCATCGCCGCGATTGAGCACATGAAACGGCAGCGAGTGTTCGAACACGACCCCGGCCGGCAACGAAATTTCTGCCGGCACCCCGAATTCCATGACAGGAAGACAGCAAAGACAACCGTCATCGACCAGCGGCGCATTGCTTCTCATCCACTTTCCCTGTGAAGTCGTGTAGATCGCCGTTTCCTTTCCCGCCGCGCGGCTGAAAGCGATCTGTACCGGTTTTTCATTGCACATCGTTACTGATGGATAGACATCCGATTGATAGATCGTGGCCTGCCAGTTCACCGAAGTGAAGAATGGGTGGAGAAACAGATACCCGTTGGAATCATAACCGCATTGGGCATGCAGAGGGGAGAACCGGAACAGTACAAGAAGGCAGCATACGCTCCACTGCAGCATGGCCCCTATCCCCGTAATATTCATATGGTTCCTCTTCTCTCTCCGGAAGTTACGGATAATACACCGCCGCAGCGCTGACGGACGTGGTTTGACCGTTCACGTTCGTACCGCCGCCGGCTACGAACACCCGTCCTTCGAACGCTATTACCGCGGCACCCTCGAGCCCTGTGGACATCGATACTCCGGCTGCGGGTGCTTCCCCTGTTTGGAGGTCATAGAGTTCCACCGTGGCGAGAGGGCGGTCGGTGACCTCTATACTGCCAAGCCCCCCAAGTATGACCAGGTTTTTCCCCACAACCGCAGCGCCGAACTCAAAACGCGGAGCCTGGAGATTCGTGAGCGGAGTGGTGCACGATACTTCCTCTTCGGGTGAGAAACACTCCACAGTGCTCAGTGCGCGATCCCACCCGTTTTCGCCGCGTTCGAGTCCGCCGATAATGATGATTTTCGAACCGTATGCGACCGACCTGTGCAGATGCCGGGCGGTGGCCATGTGTCCCGCTGTCTTCCATTCATTGGTAGAGGGATTGAACGACCAGACAGTCCCTGAGATTTCCGGTTTATCCTGACTACCCGTGAGGCCTCCCGTCACGTAGACGATACCGTCTAAGACGGTCGCAGATGCCCCGATCGTGTTCTGCGGCATCGCACTGCCGACATACTCCCATTTGTCTTCCGCAGGATCGTATCGCTCGACTGTGGAATCTCCCCCTCCTATCGCATAGATCTTGCCGCCGACCGCCGCACCCGCAGGCCTCAACCGCGCCGCGTTCATCGGCGCGACGGTACGCCAGGTGCCTGTTTCCGGGTCGAACATTTCAGCGGTCATCAGGGCGCTCAGGACCGGACCTCTCGTGGAATACCGTTCTCTGCCGCCTCCAAACAGGTAGATTTTCCCTTCGAGAGTGCAGCAGCCTGCATACCGTCGCCCCATCACCATAGTGTCCACGGTTTCCCACAGTCTGGTCGGCAGCATCGTGGCCGCGTCGATGCTGTCGCTCCAGGCTAGCCCCCTGTCGTCGATGAACGTTATGTGGAGAAATTTGCATTCCGGTCGTGTTAACCAGAGCAAAGTATCGATGCCCTCGGACCGTTCATCTCCGTCCCTTTCAACAAGCACGGATTCAGGATGATCGATCCACCAGACGATTTTTTCCACCTTTCGCAATCTGGAAGAAAACGCGGCGGCTACGTAGACGGACTCGACACTACCTATCCCTTCGAGTTTCATAACGGCGATCCGGATGCTGGACCATGAGGGCGGGAGCGCGATGAGCGACACCAGCGGACTTCTGACCCCTCCTCCCATCATATCCTCGTCCAGAGCTGCGACCTGGAATGTAACTTCCCGAGCCCCGGTATCGGCGGGATCGGTAAACAGCCGGATCGTATATGAGGTATCGGCTACAGTGTCGGTAAAGCTCGCCGAGTCGAGATACCAGTAGACGATATACCGATCGACATCCTCGAGCTCCAATCTGTTCCAGGAGAGAGATACCATGCCGGAAAGAGACCTCCGCCGAGAGGCCTCCGGGGGCCACCCTGGGCGGACCTTCGGGATCCAGCTCGAGGACGACTTCGGGAATCTCGGTCACCTTTCCGGCGCTAACCTGAATCCCGGCAACGGTTTCCGTCAGGTAGATTCCCGAATTTGAAAAGATAGTCAGCGTGCATACGATATCGGGAGGCAGCCCCCCGAGCAGAAAATCACCGTCCGCACTCACGGTCGCCATATGCCGCGTACCCGTGATCGCGCACTGGATCATTTCGCCGGGGGCTGCAGCACCCCGGAGTACCCTGCCGCGTATCGCTCCCGGCT
>CAZGVZ010000728.1:0-2427 GCA_964529145.1 uncultured Fibrobacteraceae bacterium
TTTTGAATGTCATCATCGAACTTACTGCGGAACTGTGTATTGGTGATATCATGAATAAATCTCCGGATACCATCCCTGGGATTACACACGGCGAGTCCGCCGCGCCGGGTCCCCAGATGAGAATGATAGTCGGTCCCGTAAAAAAGGTCCGGAATACAGGATTCACGCGATATTACACCGAAGAAGCCGCCCATATGTGAGCCTTTCTTGTCGCAGTTTCGGTCTGTTCTGAAGTGTTGAGAATGGAGTTCGAGGATTGTTGTTCATGGCAGAAAC
Source organism: uncultured Fibrobacteraceae bacterium (assembly GCA_964529145.1). Lineage (GTDB taxonomy): Bacteria > Fibrobacterota > Chitinivibrionia > Chitinivibrionales > Chitinispirillaceae > JAFGNB01. The sequence continues at coordinate 277 of CAZGVZ010000728.1, forward strand.
CAAAAATAACCCATTTCACCTCCGGGGTCAAAGAGTCGTTACACATCAGGCGAATCGAAGAATTATTTTGAAGAAATGACGACCATGATGCCTCAGAAAAAAATCGAAGCGCTGCGGGATCGGATCCGGCATTACGATACACTCTACTATGGTCAAGGGATTTCGGAAATATCCGACTCCGAGTACGACGCGCTCTATCATGAGCTGAAACGGCTTGAGCAGGAGTACCCGCAGTTCCATTCTTCAGATTCTCCAACCCAGCGAATCGGGAACGATCTCACCAGGGAATTCCCGAAAATCGCCCATTCCGTTCCAATGATGAGCATCGAGAACACCTATGACGAATCCGAACTTCGCGGCTGGATCGAAAGACTGCGGAAATCGGTTCCGCATGCGTCATTGTCGTTTGTAGGTGAGGTAAAGGTCGATGGTGTCGCGGTAACTCTCACCTATGCGCAGGGACGTCTCGTTCGCGCGGTGACAAGAGGCAATGGCCTCGTCGGTGATGAGGTGACTCCTAACGTTCGGACGATTCACAGCGTTCCCCTTATCGTGGATTACCGGGAACCATTTGAAATCCGGGGAGAGATCTTTATGACGTTTGCCGCCTTCTCCCGATTGAACGAACGGCTCATCGAAAACGGAGAAACGGCGATGCAGAACCCGCGCAATACTACCGCCGGAACGCTCAAGCTGCAGGATGCAAAGGAAGTGGCGGCTCGCGGTCTCTCTTTTGTCGCTCATTTTCTTCTCAGCGGCCGGCACACGGACCGGCACTCGGAAAACCTCTCCTTTTGCGCGTCGATCGGTTTCCCTGTTGTCGAGCACTCCCCGCCGATCACTAATCCTGATAGGGTTGTCGGATATTGCGAAGCGTGGAGGCACAAACGGTTCACGCTTCCGTACCCGGTCGACGGGATTGTCTTCAAGGTCGATTCGCTTGGTCTTCAAAAGACACTCGGTGCGACCGCAAAAGCGCCGCGATGGGTGATCGCGTTCAAATACCAGCCTGAGCGCGCGATCACCGAGGTCGAACATATCGATGCTCAGGTCGGCCGCACCGGAGTGATCACACCTACCGCACGGCTTCGCCCGGTCCTTCTCGCCGGAACCACCATCAGGAACGCTACATTACACAACTATGACGAGATCGGGCGGCTTGGGCTTCGGATCGGGGACGCGGTCGAGATAGAAAAAGGGGGCGAAATCATTCCAAAAGTGATACGTGTGATCCCGGAGCGGCGCCATCATGCCTCGAAGCCGTTCGTCCCACCGTCCTCATGCCCCTCATGCGGCAGCCCGCTCGGTAAAATCGAGGGAGAAGTGTCCCTGCGCTGTTTCAATTCACTCTGTCCGGCACAACAGCTGAGGCTTTTACAGCATTTCGTCTCGCGGAGCGCGATGGATATTCGAAATGTCGGTCCGGCGCTGCTCGAACAATTGCTCGAAAAAAAAATCGTTCGATCCATACCCGACATTTATTCCTTGACAAAAGAGCAGCTCTCGGACCTCGAGCGTATGGGGGAAAAATCGGCGCTCAGGGTAATGAGGTCGATTGAGGCCTCAAAAAAAAACGGACTAGACCGTCTGATCCACGGCCTTGGTATCAGGATGATCGGTACGCAGGCTGCAAAAGTGCTTGCCGGAAAGGTACATGATATAAGCGAGCTATACTCGATGAGTGCCGAAAAGCTTGAAAAGATCGAGACTATCGGGCCTTCGATGGCTCAGAGCGTAAGGATTTATTTCGACAGGGAAGAGAACAGGCGACTGGTGGAACGCTTGCGTGGGTACGGCCTCAACCTGTCCGGGACGCCGGTCACCGCCATTTCCGGAATGCTTTCTGGAAAAACGTTCGTACTTACCGGCACACTCCCGGGTTTTACACGGGAAGAAGCCCAGCGGGAGATCGAGGAGCGAGGCGGTAGAGTGACCTCTTCGGTCAGCGCAAAAACCGATTTTGTGGTTGCGGGCTCGGACCCGGGTTCCAAGTACGAAAAAGCCGAAAAATTCGGCGTGCCTATCATCGATGAACAACAATTCGTTCGCTTGTTGGGAAAAAACAGGCCTGAGGAGTAGGACCATGACAGACAAACCGGTTCGTCCGAAGGAGCGTTTCCTGGTTTTCGGCTCGCCATTTATCGAGGAACC
>CAZGVZ010000729.1:0-2427 GCA_964529145.1 uncultured Fibrobacteraceae bacterium
TTTTTCCAAGATAAGAGCCGAAAACTATCTCTAATATTTCCACAATTGATTTTCGGGTCAGTTGGGTTTCGTTCTGCAGGTAACTAACAATATCGGGCAGTGCATCGACTTCTTCATTGAGGGTTGAAGTTGATGTTTGCGTCTCCTGATGCTCTAAACCACCTATGCTCATTGAAATAGATGCTTTGGTGTAGTATAATTTTCCCCGTGTGATTTTCATCCGGGTATCAATGGCGTTAATGCATTCAAGGACAAGACTTTCAGAATCGAAATTGACGGAAAAAGTTGTTTTGAATTTAACTCTATCCCATAATTGCTTAAATTCTGGACTATCCAAAACACGCTTGTTTACCTTTACTTTCTTTTTATCATCACTGTTTTTTACCTCAAGTTTTCCTGCGGCGGTCCTTATGGTCGTCAGGATTTGTTTCTTTATATGTTCATCTTCGGTAAATTCTTCCGGCAGTACAACTTTATCTTCTTTTATATCGATCCGCAGTGAATCCTGTACTTTTCCGTTTGCGTCGATATAACCTTTTAGAATCAAAAAATCGAATAATTGTTGGGATTTACCCTGACCCAGGAATTGCGGCTTGTCTTCCTCGAATGCGATAACCACATTATTGAAACTATGGTCTTCCAATATACCAAATTTGATACCTGTTTCTTTTTCAATTTCTTTCTGTAGGTTGTCCACAAAATCAATATAGGATTCCGATGCCATTACAGTAAGAGTGTTTACATCATGACCATAAACCCGTTCTCCATCCTGATTCACACACAATCTTAAACCACGACCTATTTCCTGTCTTCTTCTTATATCTGAATTCCCGGCATCTTTAAGGGTGCAAATCTGGAAAACATTGGGATTGTCCCAGCCCTCTTTTAATGCCGAATGGGAGAAGATGAACCGTAGTTTCGTCCCGAAACCCAACAGGCTTTCTTTATCCCTCATGATGAGGTGATAGGTGTCTTCATCAGCAGCGGTATTACCAGTAGTGTCTCTAAAATATTCAAAGGTCTCCTTGGCGTTGGTTCTTTTCTTCTTCTTATCAATAGCAAAGTATCCGTTGTGAACTTCTGAAGGGTTGGGTTCATAATCCTTTATCTCGCCAAAAAAACTGATATATTTTGGTTTTTGGATGAGTTTCAGGTACTCTTCTTCGAATATTTGTGCATAGATACCATTGGTAGCATTGCCATCATCATCATATATCCTGTAATTCTTAACGGAATCTATAAAGAACAGACTCAATACTTTTATTCCCTGTGGATTGAGTACCAATTCTTTATCGAGATGTTCTTCAATGGTCTTGCGAATCAATTGTCGCTTCACTTGTTTGTCATTTACATCACCAATTGCTTCACCCAAACGAATATATTCGTCCCTGCTGGTAAAATCGATGTATTGATTTCCTTCCTGGCCATAAATATCTTTGATGATATATCCGGCATATTCGGTCCGGTTGGTCAATTGTTCCAAATCGGTGTTGGCCCTGACGTTGTTTATGGTTTTCCTTTTTATCGTACCTTTCTCCATAACATCCAATTCCAGTTTTACAGTTGGAAAACCTTTACCAACATTTACAGCCAGTAAACGAATGTATGCCTGATTGTGAATTCCCTGGGTAATAACTGATGCAACTTCGATTTGCTTCACCAGTTTTTGCTCATACGCATCCACTGCATCCAGTTTGTACATCTGGTTGATTTTCTCCTTATGGGTGGCGGAGTATCGAATAATTGCCATTGGATTTAACGATTTGACTGCCTTTTTTGCCAAATCGGTGCTCATGGTGGTTTGGGGTTCATCGATAATAACAACAGGATTGGTGTTTTTAATCAAATCCAATGGTTTGTATCCTAATGCATCGTTATATCGGTGGATGATATTTGCCTTTTTCTGGTCATCTTCCGGGTTTTCGAAACTCTTACGGAAGGCATCGATATTGATTACCATGATTTCAAGCCGATCATTGGTAGCAAAATCCCGGACTTCATTTAATTTGCTGCTATCGTATACAAAATAGTTATAATTAACATTATCGTAGAGTTGTTTAAGGTGTTCCTCCGTCATCTCCAATGATTTGTAAACGCCTTCTTTTATGGGAATAGAGGGTACAACGATGATAAACTTTGAGAAACCATACCGTTTGTGCAATTCCATGATGGTGCGCAGATAGCAATATGTTTTACCTGTTCCCGTTTCCATTTCAACGGTGAAATCCAAATGACTCCGGTCGATTTCATCACGAGTAGATGGTTTAAGGCCATTCGCAATCTGGATACTCTGTACGTTTTCTAAAATTTTTCCTTCGGTAATGGTGAAGCGGTTACCATAACCCAATTCATTAAATTGAATGGTATGGTGTTTTTCGAGAAATTCCGGGGAATAAACTGTGAAATTGGATTCACAAATTTCCTGCC
>CAZGVZ010000730.1:0-2387 GCA_964529145.1 uncultured Fibrobacteraceae bacterium
GGGGGTGCTTCCTGCGCTGTTCACGAACAGCTGCGAGGTGTTTTTCGAGCTCTCCCTTCAGGTTTCTGAGATGGAACAGCGTGTCTTCGAGCAATTGGGCGGCAGTGGCGGCAGCCGTGGTATCGTTCATTGCATCCTCCTCGATAGGACAGAAAAAAGAGCCGAGGTATTTTATCGCTTAAATGAATTATTTTTTCAGTCCTTCATTACTTACTGCTGGCGCATGCAGCATCAGAAACCAATCCTTCCAGGGGTTACGCACGATGGAAGGGGTACTATAACGATGGTGCTGCAGTCACCGGACTCCTACGCTTCCTGAGCACTGGCTTCGCCAGTGGAGTAAGTCGGCTATTGAAAATGTACAACGTTCTCTTGTTTTTCACGGTTTTACCGCTTCAAACAAGCCACCACCCCTTGTGGTGGCTTGTTGACTCTGTACTGTACGATAATATACCACTATCCGACAGGCTGCAACGGATAAAAAAACCTCCCGCTGCCATTTAATTCCGCGGAACCGAGTAACTATATCAGAACAGGTTGCAGGTCAGTCGGTAAACCTTTCCACAAAAAATTACCTGTTGGTTGCACCGGAACGAGATGAAGGTATACTGAAACCGCTCGTGTGCGCCTGTACCTGTAATTAGTATATATGATGGTCTTCTATTCCGCAAACTTTTTTATGGTTGACTGGGATATACGAAGAGCGGATTCGAATAGAACCACAGGTCGTTCCACGCATTCGCGTCACTGTTTCCGTCGGGATCCATGAGAGGGTTTCCGAGGCTGTCCACCTCCCCGGGAGTGCCCACCGCATGGTTGGTTCCGCGGAGGCGAAAATAGGTCGGCTGCCGGCATGAGACGGGATACCGTATCAAGCGCCACTCGCCGAATCCGATCCAGTTCCTGGAAGAAAAACGGCGGAGCACCCTGGTGCTCGGATTGACCGGCATGGTATCTGCGGGACTTTTGAATCCGGTGATCGCTCCCGCTATGAGATCGATGTGGTCCACCTCGGGCACCGGACCTCGCGCATTCGATTCGGATTTCCTGAAGAGTATCTCGATCATCAGCTCATGCCGCGAAGTATAAAGTTCGGAACCCATGAATACGGTATCGCTTCCGTCGCTGACCGAAAACTCGAGACCGGATACCAGATCCCCATGGGCTATGAAAATTTGACCGGTGCGCATTCCGTCCAGCCATGCACGCGCTCCGGTATCGCTTGTCACGCTCCATGTCTTCGCGTACTCTCCCGGCCAGTGTTCGCCCGTCCGGTTATGAAAATCACTATTTACTATAGTATAGAAGCGGCGTCCCTCGCCCAGAAGCGCGTCCCAGATTCCTCCCAGAGACGCGAGTACATGATCCGCGCCGCCCCAGGTCCGGTTTCGTCCAGAAGTACCGTAATAGTAGTTTCCGCGGTTAAAGGCTTTGTGGTGTCCCGGCATTCCCTCGAACGCGAAGCAAATATCGGGGGCGAGGTTGTGAAAGTCCCTGAAATGATTGATTTTATAAGGTCCGATAGCCTCGCGCGAGGGATGGTTGATGAAGCAGTAGCAGTCGAGGGGAAAGTTGGCCTTCAGCCATGAAATTCCTGAGAGCGCGTCCTCATGGGTTCTGTTTCTTTTGCCGAGCGGGGAAAGACCTGTATCTGCGTCATTGGCGTCGAACTGGAATTCGAACCGTGAGACCGCTTCGGGCTGAATCGCGTCGTTCACGAATCCCACGCTTGCGTGTTCATGCGCAGGCACGTTCCATTCGAGCCCGAGAAGGATGACCTTGCCGGGGTATTTCTTCCGTTGCCCGGTCAATTTGGGCCAGGAGTAGCGTTCCAGGGTATACCAGCGTGGAACATAGGAACTGCCCGGATAATGCGGAGCGCGGCCGATCTCCTCTGGCTTGGTAATGATTTCGAAACCCGCGGTATCGAGGCAGAATGCACCTCCGTGCTCGGAATTGGCTACGAGTCCGAGATTTCCGACTGTAAATGAGTAATGGAGGACGGAATCGAGTGTTTCCCTTCCATCGGTGATCAGGGTGTGGTTGTGGATATCAGAGGAGATCCATCGTTTGCGTTTCAGTGCCACCTGCCCAACGCTCCCGACATTATCCGAAGAGAGGACGCGTGGAAGGTAACCCGGTCTGCTGAAAAGCAGAAGGTCCTCTCCACCGCAGCCCGGCAGTCTGTACACTGTCACCACGTCCGTACTCTTTCTGAAGAGTACCGGAGGATGTGAGGCGTCGAGAAGCATCTTCCAGGCATTCCGGCCGATTCCTATCATGTAAATACCGGGTGAATGTCCGTTCAGATGGAAGTGCATCCGGGACTGTTGCCTGTATACCGCACGATCGACTATGCGGCCCTGCAGATCGGAGAGTAATATAGG
>CAZGVZ010000731.1:0-2386 GCA_964529145.1 uncultured Fibrobacteraceae bacterium
GGGCGACTGGATTTGAACCAGCGGCCACTTGAACCCCATTCAAGTGCGCTACCAGGCTGCGCTACGCCCCGATAAGTTTTCAAAAATACTATCCACGCCAGGGTGTGGGCAAGGTGACTTTTTTTAGGTTTTCAGGCATCCAGGCAACACACAGGCGCTGCAGGGGACGCGGTAAAATTTTCCTTCATGGCGGCAGATGCTGCCTTCAGGAGCTCCGGTTTACTGAACCGCTAAAATCAGATCACTGTCCCCTCTCTTGCAACTTCTTGATTTTAAATGATAAAATAATCTGATAAAAGCGTGCAATCGTTGGCATATCGATTGCGCAACACGAAAAACGAATTTTGGCGGGAGCTGGTATGGATTTCAAGATCAAGGACTATATCGCCATTGGGGTCGTCACTGTGGTGACATTTCCCGTGCTCTATCTCTCCATGCTGTTCATTACCGGATCAGCCAGAATAGAGTTCGGGAACCCGAAAAAGGAGGAACCCGAGAAGGAAGAGGTTCGGTTGATGAAGCAGTCGGTACGGAGTGACTCCCTTTCGGCGCTCAATTCCCGTACCTTTCACGCGCTGGAGCGCGAGCGGGCTGAACTGGAAAAAGAACGGCATTCGATGCGGGAGCAGCAGGACCGGCTCGACCTGCTGCAGTCCGAAATCGAAAACGAGCGTAAAAAACTCGTTGAAGAACGGAAAAAGCTGGAGGAGCTGGTCTCGGTCAACGATTCCCTGGGGGAAAGAAAAATAAAGGATCTCGCCAAAATGTACGGCGCCATGAGACCTTCCGAAGCCGCATCCATTCTAGGTACCATGGAAGAACGCATGGCCGCGAAAATCATAAGATCGATAGGCGATGATCGCCAAAAGGCGAAGATCCTCAGCTCGTTCTCTCAGGAGAAGGCTGTGAAAATATCGAAAATCATAGCGAATTCCACTGCGGGACATTGAACGGGTCTTAAAACAACTTGAAAGGAGGGAGGTGATGCGATGGAAGCCGGCACTATGTACCTGATGAGCGGAGGTGATATGAAACCGAAGCGGATGGACTCCACCGCTCCCAAGGGCAACTTAGGGAGAGGTGAAGGGTTCGCATCGGAGACTTCTGAAAACATTGAAGACACTTCATTTAAGAAGAAACTCGAAGAAATCGCTTCAGGTAATGTCGAAGCGCACCGGATCACGAATCGCACGCTGTCGGGCAGTAGCGCGGACACGTCGGAACCGTCGGAAGAATCGGATGATCCCGACGGAGAATCCCGGGTTTCCATGTTCTATCCCGGTTGGGTTTACGGCGATCTTTCCGAGAGTTCCGAAGATGTACCTTTGATGATCGAAGAGAGCGCAGCGGAGAACGCGGAACGGATTGTCGGTGAAGCGGTTGAGGAGATCGCGGGCGTCCTGGGTCTTTCGGTTTTCCATGATGTCGATGGACTCTCCTTTACGGAGGTCGGAAGCGGCACACGGGCTCATTTCGCGGAGATCGTCTTCATTCTCAAACAGATGATACATGCTTTCGAGTCCGGGGAGAATATACCGAGTCTGCAGGAATCACAGGGGACTGGCGCTGCCGGAGTGAACCTGGTGGACACCCTTCGCACCGGATTGTTCAAGGTGGAGATGGCCTGCAGCGTGCTCGGAATTTCCGAGTCAGTCCAGCGACAGGTCTTTGCCAAATCAGAAAACGCACTCCCGGAAGGCATCATCCAGGCGATCGATCCTTCGACGCTGACAATGGCTGCACGAGATACCGAACGGTTGTTCAACGGACTTTTCGACAGCGGAACAGCAGCTCAGAATGCGGCTGTTTCCAGCAAGTTGAAAGAATTACTGAAGGATAACGCTGACGGGAATGTTACCATCGTCATTGAAAAACCGGAAAACACGAAGGCGGAATCGGAGGTAAGCCGGTTCGATTCCCCGGTATACCGTGCGCTTTTAAAGATCGACCGCATTGAGCAGGTTCGTGACCAGAATAATGAGGCGGCTCTCGAAAAACCTCAGATTTCCAAAGATCTGCTTTCCGTGGCTCAGAACATCTCGGAATCCGCGGATGGTGATACAGGGGGTGCGGCGGGAGTGGATCTTCAGCCTGGAACCATACGGAACTTCACCGGTGGTTTCGAAACCCGTCTCTCCGGCGCACTCTCAAGAATGACCGACGATACGGTGATGAACCAGATCACGACAAAACTGTATTCCGTGATAAGATCGGGACTTACGGAGGTACGTGTACAGCTTCGTCCTGAATCGCTCGGAGAGGTGAACATGCGGATTCGTCTCGAAGGCGATGTGGTGATGGCGAAGATCGAGGTCCAGAATCAGCAGATCAAGGAGATACTCGAACAGAATCTTTCGACACTCAAGGATGCGCTCTCTCAGCAGCA
>CAZGVZ010000732.1:0-2379 GCA_964529145.1 uncultured Fibrobacteraceae bacterium
TTAACCCGGTTCCCTCCTCCGGTCATGGTAAGCACCCCGACCACCGTTTTTTCCCCGAAATCAGGCAGATCCGGAAGCTGCAGGGTGTCGCATCTCGCTTCGACACAGTAGGTCTTGAGCTCTCCGGCGCTTCCGAAAACCGACAGAACGGGAACCGTCGGCGGACCCCCCACGAAAAATCCTGCGAGAGAATCGTAGCCGACCTCCTGAAAACCCGAGGCGACCGCCGCTACGGTGAATGCAGCGGTTACCAGTCCGGAAAATGAAAAAACGTGCTTCATGACATGCACCTCGCTCTGAATTGGAGTATTGTTCGCGCCGCAATCGCGGAAACGGCGCAGCCCTCTCGTACTCATATAATAACATCAAAAACGGCCGGAAGAAACATTGTCAACAAAGCGGCGGAATTTTCCGTATTCTCCTGTTTTCACCGAAGGTACCCGGAATCCCAGGATCTATAAGGATCCGCATGGGCCATGGACTCTTTATCCAGGCTGACCGGTTTCCCGATCAGGGTTCGTCTTTAGGGTAGAAAATATCCGCAGGGGTATACCATGGTAAGCCCCTGCAAAAAGAAAAAACCAGGTATGCCGGTGCAGGCCGCAGGGACGTCACGTTTGTTGCGACGACCGGGCCGCCACGTAATCGAGCCCCATTCTTACGTGCTGCAAACATTTCAGCCATACGGGCTTGTTTGTCAAAAGATGACCCTGTTCGAATCGTCGGCTACACGCCACGAAAAAGACCTGGATCGAAGATCCAGGCTTGCATCGGGCGCGGACCTGGATTCTGTCTCCAGGATTCCCGATCGACTCTTCCTTCCCGGCCTTTCCGCGACGCTCACTTCACCCATCCCACACACGCCCGAAAAGCCCGGGATACTCCTCGACCACACCTTCGCGATCGATCCGTATTTCAGCCGTAAATCCGCTGCTCATCTGCTCGAACCTGTAGACAAGGCTTTTCCCAAGGTCCCCCAAAAAGGTGTAACGCTGTTCTTCGCGTATGACGCGCAGTTCCGGGACGGTGACATATGCTGCCGCGATCACTGCGCTTTCTCCTTTTCCGAGCGCGAGCCGGCGGATAGGCGGCGTGTTGGTGAATGGGGTCGCCTGAATGTCGGCCTCGATGCAACCGTCAATGACAGGCACGTCATTGCCTGTCACATCGAACCATCTTCCTTCGCCGTCCCCGAACAGGGATAGACTCCTCTCCTCGCCAGGCATGTCGATCGACACGCGACGGAACCGCCATCGAGTGTCGCAATGAATTCCATAATGCATACGGTACGCGACCCCGTTTTCCACGCCCAGCACCACACCGTCGGCTGTGATCCCGTCACTCCCGGTCGCGATCCGGACATGCTCCATTCCCGGCGATGCCAGGTGGGACCATAGGATCTGGCGTTTCGTTTCCATGTTTTCCTCCGGATCGAGAGTTTTCCGCGCCACGGGTAAGGCCCTGTGGATAAAAAGATACACACGACTCCTCATGATTCACTTCAAGGTATTGTGCAAGCAGCGGGCCGTATGGCAGGGTCAGGATAAGACCGCTCGAAAGTTTCGAGGTCTTACCACTTACCAATTTTCAAGAGGCTTTCCTTGAAGAGCTTGTTTCTCGTGATATGGATATACCCGATATTCCTGTTTTCCTTCTTTCTTTTATTGCATTGATTGGCTGAAGAAATGCGGGTATAAATCGTATTTACGGCTGAATCATTGGATTCTCAAGGGGCGGAACTGATTGAAAGGAAATCGGCGGATGAGAACACATCGTCTGAATCGGGATTCGCAGGATTATTGGAGTACCGGGATTGACGGAACAGGAGAGCATTTTTTGAATTCAAGGCCGCGTGCACAAAAATTAATGTGCAGACCGATCTCTCCATTTGATATCAGCGCTAAAAACTTTATCTGCTACATCGGAGAAATACCCCCACCTGCGTGGGGAAGACGGTATCGCTGCCATCGCCGGAGCCATACCATTTTGGTTCATCCCCGCGAGTGCGGGGAACATCCCCGGATGGAATTGGCGAAGTTGAGCGTGAACGGTTCATCCCCGCGAGTGCGGGGAACATGGTGGTTGGGAGGTCGAATCCATGGCTGATTACGGTTCATCCCCGCGAGTGCGGGGAACATTATTCGGCCTCATAGCGCGGCAACAAGAATTTCGGTTCATCCCCGCGAGTGCGGGGAACATGTTCTGAAGCGGGACCAGGTTTCCGCGGTGATCGGTTCATCCCCGCGAGTGCGGGGAACATAAGAGGGGACAAAAATGATTTTCGCATTGGGTCGGTTCATCCCCGCGAGTGCGGGGAACATCACGTTGTACCGTTTGTAAAAGTATTGCACAACGGTTCATCCCCGCGAGTGCGGGGAA
>CAZGVZ010000733.1:0-2376 GCA_964529145.1 uncultured Fibrobacteraceae bacterium
CTTACGAAGATAGGCTACTTCCTGCTCACGGGTTATCTGCAGTGAACCCGGTCCTCACTCCTCCTCGATCGGACAGTCGGGCTGTATATTGAGAATCCTGCTGCGGTTGCGGTCGATCGTCACCCGGTAACACGCGCTGCTCATCCCGGAGTAGACGCGAAAATACATGAACATGTTCTCCTCCCTGTGGAGGCGGGCATCGTTGAACTCCTTCGTCTCGGGTGCGTAATTGTCATTGACCGCAAGAATGAGCTCCTGGTAGTCCTTTGCGTCGATTTTCGCCAGATCGATCGGTTTCGGCGAGAAAGTCTGCACCTTCATGGTCTCTCTCGGGGTGCAGCCGCCCGAGAGAAGCGCACAACACACCGTAAACAGCAACCTTTTCACATCAACCTCCCCCATGAAACATGATGAACACAAGCCGCCGCTCCGGAGTACGACCGTGAGTCCTGGAGACCGGCCGCATCCCGTGACCTCTCTCCTTAAACCGGGGTCGTCACACGTCCCGGAGAGGCATCCGGGCCAACTCTCTACAAAATATATGGCGCGCTCTTCACCGGAAACGTCGAGGTGCCGGCCGGGGAAGGCCTGCCCGGAACTTTACGGTTGAACCTAAGTCAGCCAAGTTGAAAGCCAAACGACTCCCGGTGATAGTACGAAACTGTTGCACAGTGTTTCCCTGGCACCTGAACCCCTCATTCCGGGTCTGTTCAAGTGAGGTTTTCAATGTCGCAGGGCGATTGACTTTCCGCCGGGGGATACCGTGCTGCGGCACCTGTTCGACGGCCGTTATCGAGCCATCGCTTCGGAAAAGGCATCTATTTCGTTGCCATGAGATATGTTCCACACGGGAAGAAGAAAAACCGGAGACGATATTTTTAGGCAAAATTATTCAGTGTTGAGTAAGAAGCCCGATAATAATCTGCATTATCAGGGACGGGCGTGCCTTATTGCAACAAGGAAACATCCGCAAAGTATATTGCAGCCATGACAGGAATTCCTCGGCTGACTGTACCCGTTGCTTTGCACATGTAATGTCATGAACAAATAGATGGATGCAGAACATTCGACAACTGATGAAAGCCGTGTGGATTCCCGGCCTCATTATCCGAGGCAACCGCCTGGAGTAAAGCTTCTCCGTCCCTTACCCGGAAACGGAACCGACATGAACGCACTCACCTCCCGTTACCCCCGGCTCGGCGCCGCGCTGTCACCCTGTACTCTCGGGACCTTTCCGACACCGGTAGAGCCGCTCCCGGCACTCGGCCGGAAGCTGGGGAGAGAACGGCTCTTTATCAAGCGTGACGATCTGAGCGGTGAGCTGTACGGCGGAAACAAGGTCAGGAAGCTTGAATTCCTGCTGCCGGAGGCGAAAAGAAAAGGTGCGCGCCGGATCGTCACTTCGGGAGCCGCCGGTTCCAATCACGCGCTCGCCACAGCGCTCTATTCGAGGAAGTGCGGCTTTCCCTGCACCCTTATGCTTTTCGAACAGCATTTCAACAAGGATATCGGGCATCAGCTGCTTGCGGACAGAGACGCCGGTGCGGAAATGTATTATGACGAAACGTATGCCCGTCACCTTGACCATCTTGGCTCAGTTGTGGCTGAATACACCCGGCAGGGAGAGACTCCTTACGTCATCCCTCCAGGGGGCTCTTCGCCGCTTGGCGCGGTGGGATTCGTAAGTGCCGCCTTTGAGATCGAGGAGCAGATCGCATCCGGACTCCTTCCGGCTCCGGGAGCCGTTTTCGTGGCGTTCGGTACAATGGGAACCGCCGCGGGCCTGCTCCTCGGTTTCAGAGCCGCACGGATTCCAGCCCGGCTGATCGCGGTTCGCGTCGTGCCTGAAACTGTGGCAAATCTCGACAAATTCTGCACATTGTACAGGGAAACCAACCGTCTGCTTCACAGTGAAGACCCGTCCTTTCCTCTTTGCACCTGGAACGAACGGGATTTCGAAATCTGCGATGATTTTCTGGGCGATGGCTACGGAATCCCCACCACCCCGGCTCTCGAGGCGATCTCCACCCTGAAGGAAACCGATTCAATCGCTCTCGATCCTGTGTACACCGGAAAAACCGGCGCGGCATTTCTCGCGGCGGCAGCTTCCGGAAAGTATCGGGACGTTCCGCTCCTGCTATGGCATACCAAGAGCCGTCCGGCTCCATTTCGTGACACCCGGGATTTCAGGACTCTCCCTGTGGAACTCCACCGTTATTTCAAAGAGGTCGTGAAAAAGTGAGATTCGAACCCGTGGTTCTCCTTAAATTTGCCATCTGCACGAACGTACTTTTCATAAATCGCCATTGCTGGCCGGTTTTGCATGAATTCTCATGCCGGAGTTATATTACCCTACATTGAGCGGTTTCCTCACAT
>CAZGVZ010000734.1:0-2369 GCA_964529145.1 uncultured Fibrobacteraceae bacterium
GGGGTTTTCCATTCACGGTGATCAAAGCGCTCGACATTCTCGAATCGGATACAGGTTGCTGCACCGAGCTGGCTAAGTGCATTTCCACCGATCCTGCGGCTTCATCGGCGGTCCTTAAAGTATCGAACACCGTTATTTTCGCGCGAAGGCATGGCCGCATCAACGACATTCGTGAAGCTGTAGTGCGCATGGGATTCAGGGAGACCCGGAGTATTCTTGCCTGCCTGTCGCTGATCGACCTTTCTCCCGAAATATACCGCAATCGCGGTTTCGGCAGAAGGGAGTTCTGGCTTCATTCGCTGGCCACCGGTCTGATCGCGGAAAAGCTCTGTGCCAACGGGAATTTTCCGAGGCCTGAACTGGGATTTATGGCAGGGTTGCTTCATGACCTTGGGAAAATACCTCTGGACAATAATTTCGAGACGGTATTCCCCCGGCTGCTCGATGAAACGATGGCCTCCTTCTCATCTTTCAACAGGGCTGAAGAAAAACTGATGGGATTCACACATGCGCACCTCGGTCATTATCTGACTACACAATGGAATTTTCCCGGTTTCATCAGCTCCGCGATTCTCCACCATCATGATCCTGAACGCATTTCCCAGGCCACGGCAGCTATGGAAAAACTCATTCAGGAGGCGGTATTCGTCGCCAACAATCTGGCGAAAGCCGCGGCATTCGGGCACAGCTGTGACGAGATACTCGAGGAAATTCCTTCGGAAATGATGCACGATTTTCGTATGGCTTCAGGACCGGGCGACCGGTTCTTCACCTCGATTCTCCGTGAACTGCGACAGCTTTGCAGCTATCTTAATCTGCAGCTTCAGCAGCGCCAGTTCGCCTCGGATGCTCCGGAATCTCAGGATACGGATACCGTGCTGGTCTATGATGAACGAACCATGTATCATCCAATGGTCGTGGCACTGCGCAACAATGGATTCAAGGTCCGCCAGACCTCTCACTTCGCTTCCGGTACGCAGAAAGGAAAACAGGTCATTATCTCGATTCCGGAACGTGGTCTTCCTTTGGATATCATGTTTTACGGCGATGAGCCGCATCCCGGGGCAGGCGAGTTGCTCAAAATATTCCTCGTGGATATGGAACAGTCGCAAGCGATACGGGAAAGTGTCACCGATTCCCGACTGATGTTCATGGATCGCCGGTCTTTCGACATCCGACTGCTTATCCATACTCTCGACGCCTTTTTCGAGCGCATCATCATTCCGGAAATATCCGATCCGCTCCCCGATTTGGAGATCTGAAAGTCCGGAGTATTGTCAATACAAATTACCGTGACCTCGAGATGCGCCGCGTTTATATTTAATGGGCACCTTTTAAAAACCATTTTTATCCGCCCGGCTGCAAAAGCCCCAGGCTTCGTTTCATTCGACGGCCATATTTTCAATGATATGACCTTTTCATGCGCCTGGCCTGCATCCTTTTCGCTCGGGCTCAATGCAACACTGAATACTTAAAGGCGTCCGAATGTCTGTCCGAAAGTCCCCTTTTTCAGCGACTTGCCGCGGGACTGAGTTAAGCTACGAAAGCATCGGTACCGGAAAGAGTTCAGGAATTCAACCGGCAGGGTTTTCTATGGAAAGCGGGAGGACGCGAAAGCTGAAAGCTGTGTTCGTGATTTCGCTTTATTGTCTGCTCGCCGGATGCTCGGGAATCCGCAGAGTCGGGCCGCTTGAACCCGGAGCTTCGGCGATATCGCTAAGCCTTGGAGGTCCGGTGACCGAAGTCGCGGGGAAGAACGTACCACTCCCATTTCTGAGTGCCGGATTCAATCACGGATTCAACGATCTTCTGGGGATGGAAGCTGGTCTCAATCTCACTTGCGCACTGTTCGGCGTTCTTTATATCGATGGGGGAATCAACTGGAATCCTCTCAGGTCGCGGGGCGGCGTGGTTCCGGGAGTGGCCGTCACTCCGAAAATCAATTTGATGACGAATTTCGAAAACGGGGGAACCAGGCTGTTTCCCGCATTGAATCCCCTGTTGTACTGGACTCACGGTCGCCACTCATGGTATGCAGGATCCGAGAACTGGTTCGATCTGGCCAGAATCCGCAGTGACGGCAACGGGCAGCGATTTCATCTGTTCTTCACGCCGTTTCTCGGGTACGGGATATCGTGGAGGCGCTGGCAGCTGCAACTCGAGTGCAGGCTCTATGTGCCCAATATCGACAACACTTTCGGACCGTTGGTCAATACCGGGATCGGAAACTACGGCATCATCGGTCCTTTCTTCGGTATCAGCCGGACCTTCGGGGAGAACTCGATATGAAACCGGTCACCGTACCGAGAATGATTCGTGAATCCGCATCCCTGACGAGGTATGGGTGCCTGTTGTGCGCGGCGATCTTT
>CAZGVZ010000735.1:0-1890 GCA_964529145.1 uncultured Fibrobacteraceae bacterium
TCGGTATTGACGGGCAATCAGTCGTTCGACAGGATCATGCGCGAGACCGGGGAGGCGGTGGCGCGGTATACCGATGCAGTGAACCGGCGGGGCCTCCTCAAGAAGAGCGCGCTTTACGAAAGGCCATGGTTTCTGCTGTGCGGATCCCCGAAATCCGGGAAGAGTTCCCTGCTCAACGGATCGGGGCTCCATTTCCCCCTGCGGTATCCTTCCGAGAAGGACGGTCTTCTCGTCGAGGGATCGAACCAGATCATGTGGTGTTTCGCGAACGAGGCGGTGTGGATCGACACCCCAGGTTCGCTCATGGAGGAGAGCGGAAGGGATGACTGGCGGTCTCTTATCGCGGCTATGCAGCGCGTGCGGCCCGGTAATCCCGCAGATGGCGTCGCGATGGTGGTGAACACGAAAGAGGTTCTCAACACCGACGACCAGGGAATCAAGGACCTGGCCGGAAAACTCAGGAGCCGTATCGATGAACTCATCAGTTTCTGGGGTATCGAATTTCCCGTCTATCTCCTATTCAACCGCACTGACGAGGTCCCCGGTTTCAACGAATACTTCGGCGATCAGCTGGATCGCGGAGGAGAGCAGATTTTCGGCGCGACCTTTCCCGCGAAAATGCTGTCCATCATGCCGCGCATGGCATTCATAGAGGAGTTCAATCTGCTCTGCAGGTCACTCACCGACCTGCGGCTCGACAAACTTTTCAAGGAGCGGACCGAAGCGAAAAAACGGATGATCTGCCGGTTCGTCATCCATTTCGAGGGAATCCAGCAAAAGCTCGGCGCGCTCGTCGCGGAGCTTTTCAAACCCTCGAATTACGAGGGAAAACCTCTGTTTCGCGGCTTCTATTTCACCAGTTGCACCGAACTTCCGGGAGGAGAGTCGTCGTCCCCCCGCGCTCCCGCATCCGACATGAGCATGACTCTGCTCAACCATCCTCTCAATCCGAACAGGGCGTTGACTCCAGCGACAGGGCCGAGACCCGGGGGCGCGGGGGAACACAAGCATTCCGTTCGTTCCGCCTTCGTCCTGCCTCTTTTCCGTGAAATAATGGTCAAGGACAAGGCCCTCGTCAAATCGACCCAGAAGCGCACACGCCGCGAGATGGTGCGCCACTACTCGATCATTGGGGCGGTGCTGTGCGCGGCTCTCCTGGCGGCAGGCATCATCTTTCAGGCCCATCGCAGGACCATCGGATTCATGCGGGAGGTGGAGAGCACGCTGAACCGCATTCCGCCCGAGGATGCCCCCCTCATGAAGCAGTACGAAGCTCTTGACATCGTGCATTCGCTCATGAAACGCCTCCAGGAGTACGAGGACCGGGGTACGCCGCTCATGATGGGCATGGGATTCTATCGCGGGAGCGCGGTGCTCGGGGAACTGAAGAAGAGTTATTTCTACAGACTCCGGCGTTTCATGGTGGTTCCAGCGGTCAAGTATCTCGAGTACGACCTGCGGGGCCGCACCACCGCGTTCGGAGAACTCGCCGGAGACGATTACGACAATCTCTACAGGACACTCAAGGCCTACCTTTCCATTTCCGAGGGAGGCCCGCGGAACACCAGAGAGATCGACACGGTTTTCCTGCGTTCCGCGCTGCTGGAGGCGATCAAGCAGTCCATTATCGCCACAGTCAAGAACTCCCGACTTCCTCAGCAGGTCGAACTGGTTCTCCAGGACAATATGGGACTCTATCTGCGCTACCTGTGCCGCGAAGAATTTCCGCGCATCCAGGAGAACCAGCGCCTGGTTACCGCGGCCCGCAAACGGCTTTCGCACCTTCCGGGCGCCGGCGCGCTTTATGGCGCGGTCATCACCCCGCTGCAAAACGAGGCGCCTTCGTTCACGCTGGACCAGATCCTGAAACGGTCCGACGAGGGAATCCTG
>CAZGVZ010000735.1:1900-2367 GCA_964529145.1 uncultured Fibrobacteraceae bacterium
AACTCTTCCGCGGTGATAAGCGCGCTTTACACGCAGGAGGGGTGGGATCAGTACGTCTCGGACGCGATCACCGAGGCGGCGCGGAATCCTTTCAAGGTGGACTGGGTGATCGGTCTCACCGAGGACGACCTGCCAGCCTCCGCATTCGACAAGAGCAAGCTGCGCGAGGACATGGTGCAGGCGTATCTCCTCGATTTCAGGGAGAGGTGGCTCCAGTTCCTCGGGTCGGTAGACATGGAGCCGTTCGGAGACCTGCAGCGATCGTCACGTATCCTTCAGAAACTCGCGGGGGAGCCTTCCGAGATCGCCGTGCTGCTCGAAACCGTAGCGGAATATTCGAATCTCAAGCAGGAAAGCCAGGCCGAAATCGCCGGGGGCAAGGCGCTCGAAGCCGCGTCGAAAATCAAGGCTACCAAGAAAGTCGCGCAGAAAGCGGCTGCGCTCAAGGAAAAGGCGCGGTTCTCGCT
>CAZGVZ010000736.1:0-2367 GCA_964529145.1 uncultured Fibrobacteraceae bacterium
GAAGACCGAATGCAGCGGCTTTTTGAAAGTCACCTTCGGTATGCACGATGCTTCCGCCCGTGCCGCCCATTGTAAACGAGGGGCGGATGATGAGCGGAAAACCGATCCGGCGCGCGATCTCCCATGCTTCATCGAGATTGTAGGCGAAAGCGCTCCGGGGAAGGTCGAGTCCGATACGCCGTATGGCCTGTTTGAACTCGTTTCGATCTTCCGCCCGCTGGATCGCACGCTCGTCGGCGCCGATGAGCTTGACATTATAACGCTGGAGCACGCCGTTTTCGGCCAGTTCCATCGCAGTGTTAAGGCCCGTCTGCCCGCCCATGGTCGGCAGAATGGCGTCCGGGCGCTCCTCGATGATGATTTTTTCAACGATTTCAGGAGTGATGGGCTCGATGTAGGTGGGGGTCCGTCATGATCGTCGCGGGGTTCGAATTGACGAGAATTACACGGAATCCTTCTTCTTTGAGCGCCTTGCATGCCTGCGTTCCGGAATAGTCGAACTCGCAGGCTTGTCCAATGACGATCGGACCGCTGCCGATGATCAGAATGCTGTTGATGTCGTGTCGTTTAGGCATGTTTCCTTTCAGGATCCATCACTTCGGTATCACCGTCGCGATGGACTCGATGACGTGCGGAGTGAGAGGGAAACCATTCACTTCTTTTTTTCCATCATGGAGATAAACCGTTCGAAGAGATATCCCGAGTCATGCGGTCCGGGCGACGCTTCGGGATGGTATTGCACGCAAAGCAGATCGCGTTCGATATCCGCCAATCCTTCACAGGTATTGTCGTTGAGGTTCAGATGAGTCATGATCGCGCCGTTTTCACGGGGCAGACTGCCACTGTCCACGCAGAAGCCGTGATTCTGGGACGTGATCTCGATACAGCCGTTTTCGATGTTGCGAACCGGATGGTTGGCGCCGCGATGCCCGAATTTGAGCTTGTAAGTATTCGCACCGAGGGCGAGGCTCAGCAGCTGATGCCCCAGGCAGATACCGAATATCGGGCGATATCCGATGAGAGATCTTATAGCGGCGATCGCGTAAGTCACAGCGGCCGGATCTCCCGGGCCGTTAGATAGAAAAATACCGTCAGGATTCAGAGATTTTACATCATCGGCTCTTGTTGAGGCGGGCACGACGGTGATCTCGCATCCCATCGATTGGAGGATCCGGAGTATATTGAATTTCATACCGAAATCGAAAGCCACGACCGAAAATCTCCGGGGTGTCGTACTTTCCGGTTCCGTTCCGCATCCTTTCCATCGGTAAGATTCTCCGCAGGTGACCATTGAAACGCAGTCGACGCCTACCAGACCTTTCCATGCACGCGCCTTATCGACAAGATCGTCGGGGCTTCCGTCACCCTCCCCGGACCAGAGGGCCGCTTTCATCGCTCCTTTTACTCTTATATGTCGCGTCAGAGCGCGGGTATCGATTTCCTCTACCCCAATGGTACCGCTTTCCTGAAGATATTGCGCGAGGCTCTTTTCCGCACGGAAATTGGAAGGGTAGGGGCATGCTTCCCTGACCAGCAGGCCCCGAACCTGGATACGGGAGGATTCGACATCGGTTGAATTGACGCCATAGTTCCCGATATGCGGATAGGTCATTGTAACTATCTGAGCGGCATACGAGGGGTCGGTCAGGATCTCCTGATATCCGGTCAGGCTGGTGTTGAAAACGACTTCACCGACCGATTCGCCCGGTGAGCCGAATGCACGGCCATGGAAAATCGTGCCGTCTTCCAATGCAACTATGGCTTTCAAGGGTACCTCGCCGGAGTTGTTGAAAAAAATGGATAGAGACAAGAATCGAAGGGGAGCGGGCGCTTGGGAGAAAAGCGCTCCGTCATAGAGGGACCTTTCCCCATTTAATCTGCGGGGGGATGAATTTAAAGTCCAACCGAGTAGTCATAACGGGAGCTTCTGACAAGTAGTGTTCCGTTTTTGCCGCTACAAAAATAACTGGTAATGGACTCGGAGTCAAACAAATTGTGGCGAATTGGTCCCAGCAGTTTCTAACCTTTGTAGAATCAATTTATTACAATCAAGGACAACGTTTCCGGGTGACATTATGTCCGCTTGTTCAGATCCGGGTTAAATCCGCGCGGATGGCGGAGAAACGCTCAAAACGAGCCGGAGATGCGGATAGAATTTCAGGATCATGGATGCCGGATGGCGAGGTCCTCGTATCGCCGCATCATATCGGTATCATCCCGCAGATATCGAACCTTGTACTGCCCTTCACGCATCATACCCTCCTGGAGGAGGCGGTCTTTGAGCAGTTCGTAGGAATTGAGCACCAGATCGACCGCTTCGGGGGCGTGGAGCCGGTTCGATTCCCTTTTCGCGGTGTATTCCGGGTT
>CAZGVZ010000737.1:0-2363 GCA_964529145.1 uncultured Fibrobacteraceae bacterium
TCTCCGTAGTACTGTGGACGATCGGGCATTTCGTGAGCGTCTCCCACAGTCGCTTCCATGCTTAGCGGATTGAACTGGTGCATCGCCGAACCTTCGGAACGCTGCACCGAGATGAGTTTGACGATAAGCCCCTTCGCCGCTTCGGGAATCCGGTCGACCACGCCCATGACGTCCTGTGAGCTGTCGCGGAACCCCAGCCCCCTGGTGCCGAGCCCCAGTTGGTAATAGGAAAGATAACGTGACCAGTTGAACGTTATGAAACACTGGCGCGGATTGTGCACGTTGAGCATGGAGTTGAAAGCCCGGTCAGGCACCTTCACCTGCATGACATCGAGATGATCCCGCCAGAACGAAGCGAGCTTTCCGAAAGCTGCGGTCACCTGGGCCTGATCACGGAAACGGTCGATTTCCTCCTGTGCGGCGGAGACACTCTCCTTCTGTCCGAGCTGCGTCACGATCTGAACCGACTTGCCGGGTTGCAGTGTTCCACCATGATGAAGGAGTGCGGCTATGTTGTCCCCGCGACGCGTTTCATAATTCGAGAGCTCGGGTAACTGCAGCGAAAGTGGTTTCATCCATGTATTGTATTCGTTATTACCCAAAAACCGCCTGCGGTCGGTCTCGAAAGACGAAGCGGGAAAGTTCGAAGTGAAGTAGTTGACCTTCGTCCGCTTGTTCAGGAAAGGATACTGAACGAGAACGCGCATACCGTTCCCCTGTTCCACCATGTCCGATTGCATGGTTTGAGGTACCCAGTCGGCATTGGTGAACTGTTTCACGGCATCGGGATGCGTATACTCGACCACCGGGATCAGATCCACTTCAACCGCCTTCCGTAAAAGGTTGGTGACGCGGATTTCGCGGATTTCGACCATCGCGTCCGAAGGGACGAAAATGGTACATTCGGTGCGTATGCCGTAAAACTCTGAAACTATTCGCGAATAACCCAATCCGACATGGCATTCGTAACGATCGTAGCGGTCGAGAGTAGGAACGTAGAACGGAGAAAAAACGGTGTAACTGCCGCCTTCCTTGATACGGACATAAAGCGTTTCGCCCTTGAACTCCCCTGAAGGCATCTGCTGGATGTACTTGGTGATACGGTTCAACGAGGGGTCTCCCTTGCATATAAGAGCTCCTCCGGTGTGATCGACAAATCCGCCGAATGCCAGGGTCCCGATATAGTTTATCCATTTTACCGGAGTCTTTGGGTTCGAAATGATGTACTCGCGCGCGTTGTCGTCAAAGTAGCCGTAATTCATTGCAATAGCTTCCTTTCAAAGTGACAGTTGCATATACGGACCGCTCCCGTGAATCAACAGCCACGGCTGAGAGCCGCGGCCAGGCTGGAGCGGGCAAGAGAAATGTCAACCCATCACCGCTTCGATCAGGTGCTCTTTATTGTCGGAAAAGACCGGGGCGACGTTTCCCGCCATCTCCTCGCCGTCGATGACCAGTGAAGCGATGCCCTTGCATACGTGCCTGGGATTTTTCACGGTGATTCTGTAGGTGGCGCTCCTGAATTTCCGCGTGACCGAAAAACCGTTCCAGTCCGAAGGGATGCACGGATCGATGACGAGGCCGTCGTAATCGGGTCGTATTCCGAGTATCCATTGCGAGATCGCGACGAAGTTCCATGCCGCGGTTCCGGTCAGCCATGAATTCTTCGCCTCGCCGTGCCGTTTCGCGTCTTTACCGGCGATCATCTGGGAATAGACGTAGGGCTCCATCCGGTGCAGTTCGCTTATCTCCTCACGGTAAGCGGGCGCGATCTTGCAATAGTGTGAAAAAGCGTGGTTTCCCTGCCCGAGAATCGTCTCCGCGATGATGATCCACGGATTGTTGTGGCAGAAAATTCCCGCATTCTCCTTGTAGCCGGGTGGGTACGAAGAAATTTCGCCGAGATTGAGATGGTATTCCGCGTACGGAGGATTGACCAGTACAAGACCGTGCGGGGTATCGAGATACTTGCGCGCCGAATCCAGGGCTTTAGCGGCGAGTCCTTCTTCGATCCCGATACCTGCCATGACGCAGTAGCCCTGCGGTTCGATGAAGATCCTACCGTCCCGGTTTTCACTGCTGCCGATCCTGCTTCCGCTGTCGTCGTATGCGCGAAGGAACCATTCGCCGTCCCAGCCATGCTCCAGAACGGTTTTCCGCATTTTTTCAATCTGGTGCGTTGCGGCTTTGGCCTCGTCGGTCCTTCCGCGCTTTTTGAGGATCGCGACATACTCTTTCCCGATGCCGACGAACATTCCTGCGATGAAAACCGATTCCGCCGTTTTCCCGTCCTTGTTGGTGCTCGTCTGGAACGAGTCGTCCGGATTGTTCGAGAAACAGTTGAGATTGAGACAGTCGTTCCA
>CAZGVZ010000738.1:0-2359 GCA_964529145.1 uncultured Fibrobacteraceae bacterium
CCGGCACATCCTGAACCTCGTCGCCTCGGAGATCTGCCGCGACGCCGGGGAGATCGAGACCTTCCTGAAAAGCACCTTCACCGGCCGGACCCTCTGGAACACCGAGATGACCGACGCCGACTACGACAAGGTCATCCGGGAGACGATTGACCTGTCCGTCAAATGGGGCCTTGTCGAAAAGAGCGCCAAAGACCGGCTCATTCCCACCCCCCTGGGGAAGAACACCGCCGCCAAGGGTGTCGCCCTGGAGACCGCCGTCTTCTTCATCGATTTCCTCCGGAACGCCGATCCCCGCAACGTCTCCGAAATCGAGCTCCTCACGCTCCTGGCCTTCTGCGGGGACGCCGTTCCCGTTTACATTCCCCTCAAAAAGAACGAGCGGGGATACGGCGGCTACCAGCAGGAGTTCCGGCAGGCCATCCACGAGAGCATGGAGGAAAACAAGCCCGTTTTTCAGTCGGTCTGGAAGATCACCGGGATGCTCGCCCAGGAGAAGGAACGGGCGATCAAGAAGGCCCTCATGATGAGCCGGTGGATCTCGAAGGCGGAGACCAAGGAGATCGAGAACAGCTACGAGGTTTTCAGCGGGGCCATCAAGCGGGTGGGGGAGGACTTCAGTTGGCTCGCCGAGACCCTCGCCGCCCTGGCCAGGGACATCCAGTGGGATCCAAGAACAATCGAAAAGATCAGCGCCCTTTCCCAGCGGCTGATCTACGGCGTCACCGAAAAGGGGCTTGCCCTCTCGAAGATCCGTCTCCGGGGGCTGGGCCGAACATACATCAACTACCTGGTTGACGAGGGCTATGACACGCCGGAGGCCATTGCCGATCTGCCCCTGACGGAGATGGAAAGGCTTCTTCCAAAGCGCCTGGCAGGACGGCTGTACCGACATTTTCATCGGGAATATCAGGTGCGGGAGGAAGCGACCGGGGAGGAGACGATAGCCGGGATCAGCGAGGGGGCATCCGATACTGATCACGCCAAAGAGGCATCCGATCATGCCAAAACGGACTCAGGCGCCACGCCGCCAACAACCGCACCGCCGGCAGGCGACATCTCCTTTCCCCGCACCCTTGCCGACATCCTACATGATGAAACCCTGCTTTCCACCCTTCGCGCCCGCCTGGCCGACGCCAAGGACCTTAGGGAATTGATCGCCGATCCGCCGGCTATCTTCATGGACGAACGGCAGAAGCTTTTTTTCTACCGGGGCATTTCCGTCACGCTGCGCCCCGCCTATTTCGGCTACCTGCTGCTCCTGGCGAAAAGGCCGAAAGAAATCATCACGCGGCAGGAACTCTACGACCGGCTCTGGCCCGGCGAGATGAGCTACGACGGGAACAACAAGCCTTACGAGCGGCAGATATCGGACCACAAGCGCAAGTTAATCGCCCAGATCAGGAAGGGGGTCGCAGGAAAAATCGCCGTTGAGATAGGCGAACTGGAAACGCTCATTTTCACCAGGCCGAAGGTGGGGTATATGCTGAACGTCAGTCAGGAGACTGTGTTTATCCTCCCTTAGCGAGAGGCAAACATCTTTGGGGACAAAATTTGCTTGATAAATTGCATTATATTGTCTTTATAATTTTACTGTTTTTATCGTCCCATGAATGACAGGTTAATAGATCGCATATTTTCAAAGAGTTGTTATGGTGGTGTTGGGAGACTAAAGCGAAATAAATAGGATATTCATGAACATCAAAAAAAAAGTGGTCGTACTCGTAAGTGGGGGGATGGATTCTGTAACGGCTCTATATGATGCTGCTCAGAGATATCAGATCATCGCCGGTGTCAGCTTCGATTACGGCGCGAAGCACAATACAAGAGAGATCCCATTTGCCGCATATCACTGCGGGCATCTACAGGTCCAACATATCGTCATATCGTTGGATTTCATCAATCAGCTATTCAAGTCAGACCTTTTGAAATCCGGTGGCGCAATCCCCGAGGGGCATTACGAAGAGTTAACGATGAAGCAGACCGTGGTACCGTTTCGCAATGGTATCATGATGGCCATTGTTGCAGGCTATGCAGAAAGTGTCGAGGCGAAGGGGTTGATCATCGCCGCGCACTCTGGTGATCATGCGATCTACCCGGACTGCCGGGAGGAATTCATGAAATCAATGGGGGATGCGATTCGGCTTGGCACATACGAGCAGGTCGAAGTAATCCGCCCGTTTATCGCGATGAGCAAGGCCCAGATTGCGAAGCGCGGTCAAGAATTAGGTGTTGATTTTTCTCAGACATGGTCATGCTACAAGGGAGGCGATGTCCATTGTGGCAAATGCGGCACATGCGTGGAGCGGCGGGAAGCATTCATGGTTGCGGGAATTACGGATCCGACGGTTTATATAGAGGA
>CAZGVZ010000739.1:0-1340 GCA_964529145.1 uncultured Fibrobacteraceae bacterium
ACCTCGTGAATACAGGGCCTCGTATCTTCTTTATCCGGACAAGATATGTATTGACGAGGATCCGGGAGATTGCGCGGGCTGTGTGGCGGCCATGATCGCTTCGGTCGGCAGGATCGTGGGGCGGGGGAAGGGGTTCAGGAGCCGTCGTGCGTGATTCGTGGATCGTGGTTCGCAAAGCGTTAAAGGGTTAATGGGTTTATGAGCACTGCTCATGAGCTCCATAGACCGTCATCGCGAGCCCACGTGCCTGGTTTTGCGAAGCAAAACCGCGGGGGCGTGGCGATCTCAAAAACCAGGCTCTTCGAGATTGCTTCGTCGCCTTTGGCTCCTCGCAATGACGAGAAGTGAAGGACTCCCCGCAATAACGCCTGTATCGCTATAAGCACGCAATAACGCAACAACGCAATAACGCAATAACGAGAAAACGCTAAAATTTATCTTGACACAAAAACGCGGCGGCAGTATAATCCTTTATGAAAGCACGAAGCAGTGCAAAAAGCAATGAAGCCTTTCCGGATGACGGAACGGCTTTTTTTGTTTTAGGGGCCCTGAAAGCCCCGGAAATATAGACAAAGAAGCATACGGGATAAGGACGTCCTTTTATACCGCAAGGTTGCAGCGGTTAAAGGGCGTTTTTTGTTTTACGGCGTCAGGTAACCCCGGGAACACCGGCCGGGCGAGAAGTATAACGGGAACTGATGTTTTGTTGAAGTAAGCTCTTGAAAAATGGTAAAATCATACTCCGGCACATAGCCAGAACAAAGGAGACAAAATGAGATCATCCACGGAGACAAGGGATATGAAGAACATAGCAGAGATCTACGGTGAGAATGTTTTCAGTCTTAAAACAATGAGGGACTACCTGTCTGAAAAGGCGTACAAGTCTCTCCGGGCCACCATTATCGAGGGACGGTCCCTTGACCCCGACATAGCGGACGAGGTGGCTGACGCGATGAAGACCTGGGCGCTCGCCAAAGGGGCCACACATTTTACGCACTGGTTCCAGCCTCTTACAGGGACTACGGCTGAAAAGCACGATTCGTTCATTATGCCTGACGGTGAAGGCGGGGTAGTAATGAAATTCTCTGGCGAGGAATTGATAAAAGGGGAGCCGGACGCGTCCAGTTTTCCTTCAGGGGGACTGCGAGCGACCTTTGAAGCCAGGGGATATACCGCATGGGACCCTACCAGCCCGGCTTTCATAAAGCACGGAAAGAACTTTTCAACACTTTGTATCCCGACGGCTTTCTATTCCTACAACGGTGAGGCCCTGGACAAAAAGACACCCCTATTAAGGTCTGTGAACGCTCTGTCCAAGCAGGTTTTAAGGGTTTCTAAAC
>CAZGVZ010000739.1:1350-2355 GCA_964529145.1 uncultured Fibrobacteraceae bacterium
GGCATACCTACCGAGGGAAAACGAGCGGTAGCGACCCTGGGGGCGGAACAGGAATATTTCCTGATAGACAGGAAATATTTCGAAAAGCGTATCGATCTGATACAGACGGGAAGGACCCTTTTCGGGACAAAACCTGCGAAACACCAGCAGATGGAGGACCATTATTTCGGCGCGATAAAGGACAGGGTCCTGAACTTTATGGAGGAGCTTGATCACGAACTCTGGAAACTTGGGATCCCCGCCAAAACAAGGCATAACGAAGTTTGCCCGGCCCAGTTCGAGATAGCCCCGGTTTTTGAAGAACAGAACCTTGCTATAGACCATAACATGCTTTGCATGGACGCTCTTGTACGTATAGCGGAAAGGCATGGTTTTGTGTGTCTTCTCCATGAAAAGCCTTTTGCCGGAGTGAACGGTTCCGGAAAACATAACAACTGGTCCGTTTGCGGACCGGACGGGAAGAACTGGCTATCTCCGGGGGACAACCCCAAGGAGAATGCCAAGTTCCTGACAATGATATGCGCTCTCATGAGAGCGATCGATACCTACTCGGGAATGCTGAGGGCCACTACGGCTACGGCAGGGAACGACCACCGGCTGGGAGCTAACGAAGCTCCTCCGGCGATCATATCAATGTTCCTCGGAGAAGAACTGACCGAGATAATAGAACAACTTGAGAAGGGGACCGGAGGCAAGACCTCGAAAGGGAACGCTTTTCTTGAGGTAGGGGTAAGCTCCCTCCCGAAACTTCCCAGAGATGTTACTGACAGGAACAGGACCAGTCCCTTCGCATTTACGGGAAACAAGTTCGAGTTCCGTATGGTGGGTTCAAACCAGAGCTGTTCAGGGTCCAACGTAGTCCTTAATACTATAGTAGCCGAGGTCCTGGATGAGATCTGCACTAAACTTGAAGCCGATGTAAAGAAAGGAAGAGATTTCAAGAAGTCCCTTCAGGATATCCTCAAGGGGATAGTAAGGGACCACAAAAGAATAATATTCAACGGG
>CAZGVZ010000740.1:0-2350 GCA_964529145.1 uncultured Fibrobacteraceae bacterium
GCGGATACTCCGCTGACCCGGTCAACTACCACCGCCTGTGCGTGGGCACGCCATGGCGTGCAAAAATATCCCCGGAAAACGAGGAGAACGCCTTGCATTCCAAAGGGTGCCGTTTTACTCCACGGCAGAGCCGGCGGCTCCTCGTGCCTAACCTCCTGGAAGGTTTTTTCCGGATTGCCTTACCACACGGTATGTAATGAACGGACGGGAAAACGAAACGGGCTGCGAAGAGCAGCCCGCGAAGTCAATTGAACCGGCGTTTGAAGCCTCCGCCGCCTCCACCGCCTCCACCGTTACCGCGAAAGCCACCGCCGCCACGCTGTTCGCGTTCGCGCGCTTCGCTGACGGTGATTTTGCGTCCGTTCATTTCCTTGCCGTTGAGTTCTGTGATTGCGGCATCGGCGTTTTGCATTTCGACAAAGCAGAAACCGCGTGATTTCCCGGTGTCGCGATCGGTGATGATTTTGACCGACGATACTTCTCCGATTGTAGAGAAGTACTCCCTTATCTCCTCTTCGGTGGCGCCGAAGGGAAGATTGCCCACATACAGCTTACTTGCCACGAAAACCTCCATGAGAAACGTTGCAGATGCATTGACCACTGACTGGAGAAAAGATCTCCGAAAATCAGAAAAATATTGATTGAATGGTAAATAATAGTTCTCCGTCTCAAAGGCAAGCAAAATCGTCAAATAATCGACCTGATCCTTTTCCACCCATCGTCAGGGATTTGTGCGCCTATGACCTGGCACACTTCGTAACCGCATGCAGAACCGAGTTTTCCGCATTTTTCCAAAGGATAACCGTTTACGAGCCCGAACAGGAATCCGGCTGCCCAGAGGTCTCCAGCGCCGGTGGTGTCAATAGCCCCGCCGTCTCCCATGCGGTTTACGGTCAAGGTCGTTCCGTCATGCGCGACGAAGGAGCCCCGTTTCCCGATCTTGAGTACCGCAAGGTTCGCCTTTTCGGAGAGAGCGGCAAGAGTTTTCTTTTCGTCGGATTCTCCGGTAAAGGCGCGCGCCTCGTCTTCGTTTGCGATCAGGATGTCCACGGACCGTTCGCATATCTCCTCGAGCAGCCGTTTCGAAGCTTCGACCACGGTAAAACTGGCGAGGTCAAGGGAAACCAGCGCGCCGGCCTTTTTGACACTGTCGAGAATCGAAAGCATGAGCGCGGGATTGAACAGCAGATAGCCCTCGAGATGCACCAGAGCGACATCGGCGAACAGGTCGGGGGTGATGGCCGAGGGGTCCGTTTCAGACGAGGCGCCAAGATAGGTGAACATCGTACGCTGTGCGTCCGGAGTGATCACCGAAAGCACATGCCCCGTCGGCAGACGGCATTTCTGCAGCATTGGTTCGACGCCATGGTCGCGAACTCCGCGTTCGAAAAGATCTCCGAATTCGTCCGCTCCTCTCCTTCCGATGAAGCGGGCGGGAGCACCCAGTTTTCCGATACCGAGAATGGTGTTGCATGCAGAGCCGCCCGGAACGACCACCGGCCTGTTTTTCGATCTGGCCATCAGGTCGCTTATATACCCGTCGGTGGTCAGTGTCATGCCTCCTTTGGGCGCACCTGTGGCTTCGATGAAAGCGTCATCTTCGGACAGACAGATATCGACGAGCGCGGATCCTACGGCAGCGATACGGCTCTTATGGGGCGATATCTGAAACGGAATATTCATGGATCAGCTCCAATTCGGGTGGAACGAGTGTCTCTAAAATAGTAAATGTAATGCATCCGAAAGGTATATTCCACCCTGATGTTCAGTTCCATCACTTTGATCACCGGTATTGCATGGAGCCACACCCGTTTCCCTCGTCAGAATATGAACTGATCTCCAGGATGCGATCGGTCCTGAGGGACCGGCCGAATCCCTATTATTACCTGGGGATCGGCGACGATGCGGCGATCCGCCGTGAAGATGAAAGCAATCAACTTGCCATTACCGCGGACATCTCCGTCGAGAACGTTCATTTTTCACTTTCATATATGACTATGGAAGAGGCAGGCTACCGGGCGATGGTCGCCAATTTGAGCGACTGTGCCGCAATGGGAGCATGCCCGGACAGTGCGCTGGTGCAACTGGTAGTTCCCGGAACCGGAAACGATATCCTGCGACAGGTAGAGGAACTGTATCGCGGATTCAGGGATGCATGTACCCGATGGAATTTTTCCATAGTGGGGGGGGACATCTCCCGGGGAGCTCAGTGGGTTATCGGAATCACGATGCTCGGCAGAATTCCCAGGGAAAAACATGTCCTGCGTAGAACCGGCATGCGTCCCGGGGATAAGTTATGGGTGACCGGGGCTCCCGGACGAAGCGCGGCCGGCTTGTGCCTTCTCCAGAG
>CAZGVZ010000741.1:0-2343 GCA_964529145.1 uncultured Fibrobacteraceae bacterium
CCGGGGAATGCCCCTGGTATTCGGCGGATTTTACCGGGGGTCGGCCATAAACGGCGCGCTCTTGGCCGCATACGAAAACGGCAAATGGAACTATCTCGACAGAGAAACCCGTCATGGGGATTCGGCGGCATATTCGTATATCAATGCCGCAATCTCCGGAGAGCGGGGGACCTACTACGCCGGAAGCGATCGCGGACTCTTTTCGGTCAATGATACCGCGGTGGAGCTGCTCGGCGGGCCTGAATACGAAAAACGGATCCAGGGCAAAGTCTCGGCGCTGGTGTCCGATGGAAAGGGCGGGCTGTACGCTGCCGGAAAGGAGCTCCGCATCGGCAGAAAATCGCCGCTCACGAGTATCGTCCGCTGGGACGGTTCGCGCTGTAACGCGTTGTTTTCGAGCGACAAGGGGGTCGCAGCCGCTCTGCCCGAACCTCCTTCACGGCCGCGTCTGCCCGAAAACCTCCGTCTGCCCGACACTCTGCGGCACTACAGGATCACGGCGCTCACCGCAGCCGCCGGCGGGCACTGGTATGTTTCGGGCAACTTCACGGTTCCGTCGGGCAGGGAGGTTCTCAACCGTATCGCGCACTGGGACGGCAGGGAGTGGCGGGCGGTGGGCCCGGGGCTTCCCGCCCCGGCCAGGGCTTTGGCCGCGGATGCGTTCGGCAATCTTTACGCGGCCGGCACCTTTCCCTCGGAGAAATGGAACGGCACAAGTCACCTGCTGCACTGGGATGGAACGAAGTGGCGGCCGATTGTGAAGGCGCCGGAGAGGATTTCCGCGCTCGCATGCGACGCTTCGGGTCACCTGTATGCCGGTCTGGCTATTCATTACAACGATCCGCCGCGGCAGTGGCTCCATACATGGGACGATACCGCCTTCACCCCGGTCGAGGGATCACCGGAAGGGTTCAGCAGGTGCACACCCCTCGACGGCATCATGGGTTCCATTTCGCAACTGGATGTCATCAACGGTGTTCTCCATGTTCAGGGTGATTTTACCAAAGCGCACGGAGGGATAAGTCCGGGGTATGCGCTTTACGATCTCAGGAAGCCCGACAAAGCCCGTATGGCCGCCAAAAGGGAGGCCATGCGGCTCGCGCTTTCCGCGGAACCGGCTGGAGTTGCCGTAAAGCTCGAAGAGGCTTACTGCACACCGGGAGTCGACAGCGTGATACGGTTCGAAAAAATGGCGTTGATCAATATGACCGGCTCGGTTCTCGATTCCGCGGTACTCTATGCCCGGGACAGCTCGGGGTTCGTCTACGATAAAACAGGGGAGAGATACGGGCGCATCACGCAGCCTCCAGTCATTACCGCCTGTGCGGGCGGGTACCGGTTCTCGTTTCCCTTCGACAAGCCCGTGCCGCCCGGGCGGGGACAGTCGCTCTGGATCACGAAAGTGACTCGCGGCAGGACGGTAAAGGTCGAGGAGGACCTCTGGAAATGGAGCGACACGCTTCTGCCCCTCTTTTCCAACGCTATCATCGACCCCGGTTTCGATGATTCGATCGTGTACACTCTTCACGTGGAGGAGAGCGATTTCACGGTGTTCGAGGGAGGAGAGAGAAGCGATATAACTCATACCGAATTCAGCGGCATTCCCGGAACCC
Source organism: uncultured Fibrobacteraceae bacterium (assembly GCA_964529145.1). Lineage (GTDB taxonomy): Bacteria > Fibrobacterota > Chitinivibrionia > Chitinivibrionales > Chitinispirillaceae > JAFGNB01. The sequence continues at coordinate 1,614 of CAZGVZ010000741.1, forward strand.
CGTATACGATGCTTTTCGCCAGGTTCCCGCAGTCCGATCCCGCGTGCGCCGCGATCATCGATTATCTCGATGTCCGGCGGTTGATCGGCGAACATGTTCCGCCGCCGTCGGGACAGCTCTCCAGGGTGGGACAGGTGTCCCGCGTGAAAAAGGCGCTCCTGGCGCGCACGCTGATCGAATGGTGCTTCTCCTTCAGAAAGCCGATGGGCGATTTCGACTTGACTGAACTTATCGGCGAAGGCGAGGAAGCCCTTCCCACGCCGCAGGACGCGAAACGGCGGTTCGGTGAGCTCTCTACATTCTATGTGGAGGCACTGTCGATCGTCGCGCCTTTCGCTAACGAATCGACTTATCGGACGGTCACGAGCAGGATCGCCGGCTGGAACGGACCCGTATGCGGCACCGACAACAACCCGGAGCAGCCGTCATGGCTGGAAGGCGACATCGTCCATTGCGGTTACCCGGAAGACCGGATGGATTTCGCGTTCTATCCGATGGACATGATCGAAAAGAGCCTGCGACTTCTCGGTCCGAAAGCCGGGCATGATCTCGAAACGTTTCGATCGAAGCTCGGCAGGGACTAATGGGGTCGGACCTGCGTAAACCATTGAAAATCATTAAGATGACCTTGAATTATGGTCAAAAAACAGGCTTAAAAGGGCTTTTTTTTAGGGAAAAATGGACTGTTTAATCATCATTTTGTACCATGCCAAGAGCGAACAGATATTTT
>CAZGVZ010000742.1:0-2342 GCA_964529145.1 uncultured Fibrobacteraceae bacterium
CCCCGGGTCGTCCCCCGTTTTGCCATCGAAACAGCGCACCCACCCGAGTTTGGATTTGGGATTGAACAGCTGGACCACCCGGTCGTTTCCCGAGTCCGCGACGAACACGTCTCCCCGGCCGTTCGCCGCGACCCCCTTGGGGTATCTGAAACAGTCGGCGCCCGATCCGAGCTGCCCGTAGAGCGCCAGCCTCCACATGGAGGTGTTGTAGATGATCTGGTGGCGGCCGCTGTTTACGCCGTAAACCACCACCTCGTCGTCGTCCTTTTCGGTGGTCGAATCGTCCCACGCGGCGAGGCGCGCGGTTGCGAGACCCTGGGGATTGTCGAAAAAGGTGCGTGTGCCGAAAAACAGGAAGAGATGCCGGGGCGTCGCTTTACGGATACCATAGGAGTGGCCGTAGGGCGGAAAGACCAGGGTGGCGGCGACCGTCTGCCGGACGGAAAACGTGAGCACGAGCGTGAGAAGGAGCGCCGGGAGAAGAATTTTCCTCCCGGAGCTCCGGCATTTGTTTCGACTGTACGCGGTTAACGATGCGGAAATCATGTGCCGCCTTTCATTGTCTTCGCGAGGGGTCTCCACGGTTTTGAAAATAACTCATTTCAGCGCCGGGTTCGAGGGTGCTCCGGAGTGCGCGGACGGAATGCGAATCCTGACGACAGGGCGAGGACTCAGGGACAAGGGTGATACGCCGCTGAACACACATTTTTCAGGGGAACGTGGTATTATGTAAAAGAGCACAGTATATTGCAGGATATGTACCGGAACGGGGCGAATCACGCAAAAAGGAGCGTTCATCTTCCATCACGCTCCTCCACACTGCGGACCTCGTCGCATGGCGAATTCCTGCGAGTTTCACCCCGTACACGGGCATAACCCTGGAGCGGAAGCTCTTCCCTGCACCCTTCACCGAGAGGCTCTATGAATCCCAGAACCCTGAACCGGGTCGCGTTTTTTACGCTCACGCTTACGGTCACGGCGCTCTTCGCCGGGGTCCGGCACAATTTGTTCACGCGGTACTTCTCAGGCGAACGCACGCTCCTTCTTCCGGGAACCGCGCCCGCGGGTCGCCTGCTCCTGCCCAAGTCCGCTCGTGTGAAAGACGAGGCTTTTCTCCAGAGGATAGAGATGCAGGAAATAGTCGACGGAGCCTGGGAGATGGAGGATGCCATCGATTTTCACTACAACGACGCGGGCGAAATCGTCGAATGGGTCTTCAGCGGACAGCTTTCGAATGTAATGACGATCTCCTATGAATACCTCGACGACCGCCATATCCGGGAAACCGCCTCGTTCGATAATGAGGAATCCAGCATTATTCCCGGGCCGGGCAAGGAGGTGAGTGATTATTACTTCAGCGATCGTATGATTTTTAACAGTTACTACACAATCGCCTATCCTCCCATGATGCTGCATCTCGATGGAAAACCGGTCCGGTCGCTCGATTCGGTGGTCAACGCATCGTACTTGTGGAACGATTCAGCTTCGTGCTGGGATACCATAAACTCGAAACGGCAGATCTATTCCTACGGCGAAAACTCGTTCTCGCTCCTGTACGTTTACACATCCTACTATCCGCAGAGTCAGATCCCGCAGCCGCAAATCGATTCGACGAGACAGGAATGCCGCTACACGCTCGATACCGAAGGGAAGCTCGATTCCCTGAACATCCTGCTGGAGGACGGCACCTCCACGGAAAACCTGAAGCATCATTACCAGGACGGCAGGCTGACACTCCTAACTTTCGAGGCTTCCGGGGGCGGGTTCGAATCCATACGGATCACACACACTCCCGAAGGGATGATCGAGTCGTACACTTTTTCTTCTGGAGACTCACAAGAAATGTTGGAGGAGGAGATGAGAATGATGTTTTCCTACTCCGCCTCCCCTGACCCTGTTCGCGAACCCCTTCAGCCGCCGCGAGCCGCCGGCCGCCGCCCGACAGTCACCGGAACACACGATCGGCTCATGATCGCCCCGCCTCCCGGCGAACGTATTGTCGAAATACGTCAGTTCGATCTGCGGGGCAGGCTCGCCTGCAGCATGGAGCCCCGTCCGGTTCTCCCGGACGCATCCGTCGCCTTCCCCGCGAAGAGTACGTGCGGAATTCTGCAGGTAAGGACGGATGAAGGGGTTTATACAGAGAAGCTGTGGGGGCGGGGGGGGAGGAGGTAGGAGACAGGAGGTAGGAGACAAGAGGCAAAAATAACTTGCAAATGGAAGGTGGTCAGAATCCTCATATATTTAACCTTTCAGTATCATCCAAATGAACCTGATTGACCTTTGATGCGCTGAAAGCGCATAGCATATCAGCCCGGGCTGAAGGCAGCCGAAGGCCCGGG
>CAZGVZ010000743.1:0-2340 GCA_964529145.1 uncultured Fibrobacteraceae bacterium
TCTCGCCTTCCATACGGCCGAAACCCGTGCGAGACAGCTGGAGGAGTACATCGCCGAGGCGTGATCGAAGCCCCTTGGCTCTCTCTGAGGCCCCGAGCGGCACTTAGCCGCAAGGCAGACTTTCCGTTCGTGCCGCTTTTGCGTCCGTGCCTCCTGAAACCGCATCCGGTTTTCGACAATTCCGACCGGGAACCGCGGGTTCCGGCGAGGCTTCCACGTTGGAACGGCCAAACAGGGACTTTGGAGGCCGGAGCGTCTTTTCCACCGGAACAGTGCCGATTTCCAGCGCCTGTCCGGTAGCGTCCGATTCCGCTTGCGCCGCGTCTTCTTGAAGGCTATTTTGAAACCAGAATCCCATGCACCGCGCCATCGGTATCGCCTGCATAAAGATGATTCTTGGGGGAATTACATCATGGCGCACATGTGTTTTCGCAGGCGCGGCCGTGAAGAGGACTCGGTCCGGCGGGAAACCGAATCCCTAACTTCACGCCCGAGGCTCGCGCGGGGTTCGTTCGGGAACATACCGCTTTTCGTGTGAGACGGGCGAATCGGGGATCGTGAAAACCGATAAAGGAACGGCGGATGCCAAGAACGCACAAAAGAGAGATCCGGCCTGAGACAAGCCATATCCTGTCTTTACTCCTCTCTATCATTACGATTGGTTGCGAAATTTCCGCGGAGCCCATAGCCCAGGGCGCGGATAAATTCCTCGGCAATATCGTTCAGGGCGCTATTCCATCGAATTTCGACGCATACTGGAATCAGGTAACTGTCGAGAACGGCGCGAAATGGGGAATGGTCGAGACCTCCCGCGACCGGATGGACTGGGATGCGATTTCAACAGCGTACGACTATGCGAAAAGCAAAGATTTCCCGTACAAACAGCACACCTTCGTATGGGGAACGCAGGAGCCCGGCTGGATATCGGGAATCACGGCGGCGCAGCAGAAGAAGGAGGTGGAGGATTGGATAAAAGCGTACGGGGAGAAATTCCCGGAAACCGAATTCATCGACGTTGTCAATGAACCGCTCAACAAGCCGCCATCCTTCAAAAACGCGCTCGGCGGCGATGGCGCGACCGGCTGGGACTGGGTGGTAACCGTATTCGAAATGGCACGGGGCCACTGTCCGAACGCGCGCCTGTTAATTAATGAATTCGAAGTCGAATATGATGTCAAACTCGCTGCCGCCTACCTGAAAATCGCCTTGATTCTCAAGGAGAAGGGACTTGTCGACGGTATCGGCATCCAGTGCCATACAAATGAGATCCAGCGTGACAACCCGAGCATTGAAGCCATACGTGGAGCGCTCGACACGCTTGCGTCATCCGGGCTGCCGCTCTATGTTTCGGAACTTGATCTCAAGGGTGACGATGCGGCACAGCTCGCAAGCTACAAGCGGCTGTTCCCCGTTTTCTGGGAGCACCCGTCTGTGGCGGGCATCACCCTGTGGGGATACCAGGGGAGTATCTGGAATGAGGATGCGGTGCTCATCAGGAACGGAGCGGAGCGGCCGGCGATGAAGTGGCTGCGGGCGTATGTCGACAGCATGAAAACCGTTACGCGTGCCGCGGCCGCTGATAAGGAATTGCCGGGGGGCGGCATGCGGATCGTTGGAATGTCCCGCGGACGCCTGACCATTGCCGCCGCTTCGTCACGGAATGTCTCCCTGGCGATCGCCGACCTGCTCGGGAGGACGGTGTACCGGCAAAACTGTATCATATCGAAAGGAACCGCAACCGTATCGATGCCGCTCAATGGCGCGGTTCGCGGGACGTGTATTCTTTTCATAGTGGGAGAGCAGGGGTGTGTCGCCCGGGTGATTGCCGGATGGTGATTGCCCGGAGAGAGTCACTATTAAAGAGTGCAAATCATTTGTCCCGATCGCCGGTGCACCGGTTCTGCAGATACTTCTGGTTGGCGGAACGGATCACCTCTTTCGCGCTCTCGTAAGTATCCAATAGACTTATAGTCGATTTGGCATCGCTGGAAATGTAGGCTGGTAGGAATGGCAACGATCCCGCACCTAATACCAAGCCCGTGATCGCGGCACCGGTAGCCGCTCTTTCATTCTCAGCATATAAAGCAACCGGAGCAAGCATCGCTGAAACTAATCCTGAGCCAAGAAACAGCTCAAAGAACAAACCGGGTTTCCATGCTTTTTCCTTGTATTCGAGATACATGGCGCAGCCGTCATCTCGCTGCCGGATGGTTTTTCAGGCTCGACGATCACCGTTTATTCAGTTGACGGGAAAGTGGTGTATGATGGTCTATTTACAAACAAGCTGATGCTTTTACTATACGGGGAATACCGGATTTACGAAATACCTATTGTTCAGTA
>CAZGVZ010000744.1:0-2329 GCA_964529145.1 uncultured Fibrobacteraceae bacterium
TCAACCGTAAGGTCCCTGGCGTCGAGTACCAGGCGCGCCCCTGTGAACCGTACCCAGCATACGAAAAAGACAAGCAGCTCCGGAAGCGTATGCACGATGACAACCGACAAACGCTTGGTCCGTGAAATCCTGAACAGCCTTGCCGCGCAGTGGACCCCGAAAATGAACGAGGAGAGCAGATATCTGAAGAACCTCTCTTTCTTCTTCTCCCATCTGAACCGGTGAATCGTGACGTTTCCGTTCACTTCGACTGCCGGCTGACCGCTGCTTCTGAGACTCAGTACGTCAATATCAGCGCCGAGTTCGCCTAGTATCTTCACCTGCTGGGCCATTCGTGTATCGATGGAATATTGATATTTACCTATAATACACGCTGTGTGCGGCAGGGTTGAGCCCACGCTTCCTTTATCACGGAATCGCCTTTGAAACGTTTTAAGACACCATTGGTAGAAACTGTCCGGATCTCAATCAGTTCGGAGAGGTTGATAATACTTTCTCTGCAGCGCTCTTCGCACGGTGCCGTACAACGAGCGGAGTTTGTCGCCTGCCGGAGCTTTGATCCAGAGCGGGAAAAGATGAAATCCTTTCAAAACAGGAGCGGGGAGGCCGAGCATTCGCAAACCGGCGATCCTTCCCCAGATCCAGCTCCGCTTATCCAACAGGTTTTTCTGCGCCTGTACAAGTGATCGCGGTGATGTGGTTTCGAGAACGAGGTATCCTGCACCCACGGCCTGTTCGAGAATCGTCCTTCCCCTTCGGGTTCGCGCAAGCACCAGGGAAATCCCGTGCTGACCAGGTTCTGCTTTCTTGTGCCAGGGGTCGCCGCAGGAGATGTCGGCGAATTCCGAAGTGCCGTCCGGACAATGATAGCAGCGCAACGACCGGTACTTCTGGATAAATCCCCATGAATCGGCATAAGTCATCTTTTCATCGAGTGATTCCGAACCTCTCGGTCTGACCGCGAACATGCCGGGCCAGCCCCTTCCCCGGTAGCGCAGCTCTTCGAGGTTCGCCGGGTCTATTCCCATCGATTTCAGGAGTTCAAGGGTGCCGTCGGTCGAAGGAGTACCGGCGCAGAAGATACCGATGGTGCAGCCGGTCTTTTCGGCGAGCGCCGGATTCGCCCTGGTCGCCTTATAATGGGCGGCGACATCGCATGGTTTTCCTATGAAGACCGACAGCCCTTGCATCGCAAGAATGCGGGAGATTCCCTCGGCAGGTGAGGCCGGCGAGTAGCGGGAACCTGCGGCTGCCGAAATCCCTTTCCGATCGTTGCTGAATACGGTCCGGTTACGCCAGGGTTCGCTCTCGTGAGCCCTGGTGTGCACGACCCCGCTCATCCCCAGTTTTTCGAGGCAGAAAAGTGCGAGCGCGTTCGCGACACCACCTGATGATCCGTTGAAACGAAGGTCGGGATCCGCCGCATACCCTTCATATAGCCCGAGTATCGTGCCCCAGCCCGGTCTGAGTTCCCGGATCGCGTCAGGATCGGCGGTATCGTTTTTCATTTCGATGCCTGGACAGACTTCGAGGCATTTGCCGCACGACTCGCATGGTATCTCGCTCATGAGCACCGGACGTATCCCCTGATCGAGGATATCCCGAAGAACGATCCTGTGCTGCGGACAAACCGAGCTGCAGGCACCGCACCCGAGGCACATCCTCCACGCCGTGACATCCGCTGCCGTGGCAATTTTTCTTTTCACCCGTTCTCTCCGTTGCGAAAATTGCAATGGTCCTTGCGGTTCAGCGAGGCAAGCGGCCCGTTCTGCTCCCGGACCAGGCTGCAGATCTCCGAAGGAAGAGCGTTCCAGAGATCGGAACCGTAACGTTCCTTGAGATAGGTCAGGAACCTGACATACTGGCCCACGGGATACGAATCGGCTGAGGATGTACTCTCTCCGAATTCCATATAATCGGGGTGAACGTTCACCGAAGCCATTCCCCCCTTCTCCGCGATCCAGTCGAGTTTTCTGATCCAGACATCGAGGGACTGCGCAGGGTGGATGACGAACGCAAGTAGATCCTGGGGTATGGTGTAGGGGATTTCGACAAACGATTTGTTGGTGGCTGTGCTGCATGCGACGAAGGGGAAGATCGTCCCCACTCCGTCGGGCATGGGTTCGAAGGGATCGGTATCGAATGTCGACATGTCGAATTCGATATCGAGTTCGCCTATCCAGTCTAGCACGTGGTGCATAGCTCCGGCGCGGAAGCCTTTGGCGCCCCAGTCTCGTAAATAATGGTTTATCCGGGAGGCGCGTCTGTGAAACGTACGATAATCCCTGAACAGTTTACCGTCATGGTTGAGATCGTGAACATATACCTC
>CAZGVZ010000745.1:0-2328 GCA_964529145.1 uncultured Fibrobacteraceae bacterium
CCGGGTCGGAGCTGAATCCTCCACCGTCCGGATCGAGACGAACCGTAATTTTGTCACCTACGGTTCCTGAAAACAAATAGGAATCGATCGATACCCGTGAAGCAAGTGAACCAGAAACCGGTGTATTAAAATCGATTGCCGTTCCGTTTGAAAAAATATGCTGCAGAGAATATATCACGATAGAATAATCATAAACCTGGTCGCCATCAGCTTCATAAACCGTAATAATATACTGACCGTCGGCGGGAAGAACGTAATTGACAAAATTCGCTTCTCCATCTAGAACCTGATTGTAAACAAGGACGGTGCCGTCGGCACTCATAATTTTGATGTGACTATCCGGGTCGGAGCTGAATCCTCCACCGTCCGGATCGAGACGAACCGTAATTTTGTCGTCTTCGGTGCCAGTGAACAGATAGCAATCAACCGATACCCGTGAAGCAAGTGAAGCGGAAAATGGTACGGCATAATCGAGTTCCTTTTCGTTTGAAAGAGTATACTGAAGAGAATATAGGGCAATATCGTAATTGAAGGTCTGGTCTCCATCCGACTCCATTACCTGAACGGTATATATTCCGTCAGTAGGCAAATTAATCGCAGTTTCATTAAGCGTCGCATTAAGAACTGTGATGTTTCGAAGTATGTTATTTTCCGGTCCAATGAGCTGAATACGGCAATCAGGATCGGAGCTGAACCCTCCTCCCACCGGGTCAACCCTAAGCAGTATACTGTCTCCTGCAGTTCCATTAAACCAATACTGATCGACATCGACACCAGGATCGATCGTACCGGTCATCACCGAGTCGAAAGGAATGAGGGGAAACTGAGGCGGCGTTGTGACCTGAATATTCCACGCAAGCGTATCCTTACCCCCGTTCCCGTCTTCCACGACCACGGAAACCGCATTCGTTCCGATATTTTCATCCGACGGTGTCCATTGAATGACGCTATCATCAATCGTCATTCCTTCGATGACGTCGATGAGGGCAAAAGAGAGTTCGTCACCATCCGCATCGGTCGCATGCACCGTTTCGCGATAGGTCGAATCGACATAAATCGTTGAACGCATATCGGAAGGCAGGCAAGTGAATATCGGCACGTGATTCGAAACCGGAGGTTCGGCGACCCGTATCGTCCACTCAAGTGTGTCATAGCCTCCATTGCCGTCACGTGCGATCAGACGTACGGAATGATTTCCGATATCTGCCGGTGTGGTTGTCCATTGGATAATACTGTCGTTGGTGATTTCCATGCCGTTCGGAACATCCGCCTGGATAAATGTTATTTCATCGTCATCGGGATCATCCGCATAAACGGTATCACAGTAGACGGTTCCGGCATAGACCGAATCGAGCATGTCGGCAGGCTGTGAGGTGAAAACCGGTGGATTGTTGATATAGGGACCTACCCATCGGAGTGTCACCGTATGGTTTTTATCTTCACCCGAAATGACCTTGAGAGTGGTATCTGTCGAATAGAGTATCGCGCTGATCCCGTAATAGACTCCCCTGACGCGCATCGAAACGAGGTGGTCGGTTCCGTTAACATCCGCGCTGAGATAATCGAAGGCTAGAACCGCCGTATCGACGGCGCCGGCAACCGATAGCGTCGTATCCAGATCGATTTCCCCGTCTATAACTACGTCAAGTATTAACGCACTGTCGGGAATCCCGTTGAACGAGACCCGCAGCATGGAGTACCTTGCGGCAAGATCCAGTGCGACATCGACAGTATCAGCCGGGATGGTAACGAAAGTCGCGGAACCCGAGTGGATACAGCTGTCATTCTGATCGTACGAGGAAACCGCTACCCGCCATTGCCTGGGGGCTGCAAGATTGCCGATTACCGCATCGACGTAAATTTCGTCATTTCCGCTCAGACCAGTGGTGTCGCGGATGGTGTCTTCACCGGGACAGCTGAGCGTAAGGAAGAGGCGCTCGAGGACGATCGTTTTCTTTTTGGAAAGAGTCCCGACCTTACCGATGGCGACGGCGATGCGGGCGGAGGCGGGCTGGGCGAAGCTTTCCGGCAGGCCTGCCGGATCGAGACGATCGCATCTTGAAAAAAACAGGCCAGCGAGAATCGCGACCAGAGAGACGGTTCCCGAAATCTTTCGGCGAAATAAGATCGAAGTCATATGGTAATCCTTGTTAGTGTAAGCAGTCTTGAACCATGATGCATGTGATTTGATGAGGGTAGTATGCGGTCAATTTGTTCTTTGGAATTCCGGCCGTTTCCTCGAACTCCGCTTCGATTCTCGTCGATCCTACCGAACATATTTTCACCGTTATCGCCTGAACCCTTTGTTCCAAAAAGCATAAAGACAGA
>CAZGVZ010000746.1:0-2324 GCA_964529145.1 uncultured Fibrobacteraceae bacterium
ATCCTGGGATATGGTCATCGTCGACGAAGCGCATCATATCGCTCCGTCAGATGCGCTTTTCGGGCTTCTCGAAAAGCTTGCGGAACGGGTGCGCTCGATAATACTCCTGAGCGCTACCCCTGAACAGTTCGGCAGAAAGAGCCACTTCGAGCGGCTCAGACTTCTCGACCCTCACCGTTATCGCAGCATGGATTCATACGAGCGCGAATCGCACCGTCTGCGAACCGTTTCACGGTTCATAGAACGTGTGTTAGGATCCGGTAAGGCGATCGACCGGGACACTCCCGTAACACTCCCCGAAGAGTGCCTGAGCCTTTTTCTCACGGACGGACAGATACCGGCCACGCTCCCCGGAACGCTAACGATCGCGGAGCTGATCGACCTTCTCGGAGTGGGGCGCGCCTACTTTCGCAATACGCGGCACGCCATCTCAGGATTCCCCGAAAGAGTCGCTCATATCGAACCGCTCGAACCGGACGCTTCCGGCGGTGATCCGTACGTACGATGGCTCGCGGATTTTCTCAAAAGGCATCCAAAGAAAAAGGTGCTCGTGATAACATCATCAGTCGCTTCGGCCACCGAGATAAAGGAATCGCTGCAAAGAATCGTGGCCATGGATATCGCGCTGTTCCATGAGGAGATGTCTCTGCTGCAACGCGACCGGCAGGCCGCCTGGTTCGCGGAGGAACACGGCCCGCGCGCCCTTGTCTGCAGCGAATCGGGTAGCGAGGGTCGTAATTTCCAGTTCTGCAGCGACCTCGTGCTTTTCGACCTCCCCTGGAACCCCGAACTCCTGGAACAGCGCATCGGCAGACTCGACCGCATCGGCCAGAAGCATACTGTTTCGATCCATATTCCGGTGGTGCGCGGAACTCCCGGAGAGAAGCTCTGCCGATGGTACCATGAAGGGGTCGGTGCGTTCGAAAAAAACGTGCCCGCTGCCGCCATGGTATTCGAGGAGATCCGGGAGCGGCTCGAAGAGAGCGTGCATGCCGACGACCACGCCGGCGGAAAAGCGTTCGAACGGCTGCTCTCGGATACGCGGAAAAGAACGAAGCAACTTTCCGGGGAGTTGTTCCGTTACCGGGACTTTCTTCTGGAGTATGCCTCGAACGACCCAGTGGAGGCTGCATCCATAATCGAGGCGATCCTGGCAGAAGCACGTTCAGGAGACAGCGAGCGTGTGATGGGAAAACTCTTCGATCATTACGGAATCAAACTCGAGGAAGCGGGAAGCGGGCGGTATGCACTCATTACGGAGTATTGCACCGATCACGCATTCCCCCTTCCGCGCGCCGAACGCCCGGTCATCACTTACAACCGGGCCACGGCATGCTCCCATGATACGGTGGAGTTTCTCACCATCGATCATCCGATGGTTAACGGCGCCCTCGATCTTTTCCTGTCATCTCCGCACGGAACGACCGCGTTTGCGCTCTGGAACGACGAGAAGGTGCATGAACTGCTGCTGGAGACGGTATACCTCGTCGAATGCATCGCCCCCTCCCGCCTCCGGCTGCACCGTTTCCTTGCGCCTTATCCGCTGCGGATCGTCGTCGATCACGAGCTGCGACTCGTCACCGATGAATATCCCGAAGCGCTGCTAACGACACACCTTCGGAATGGACCGATGGCGAAGCTTGTCGCGCAGAAGCAACTCATCGGCACGACCTTCCCCCGCCTGCTTGCAGCAACGGAAAGATTCGCCGATGAACTCGTCGCACCGCGGATTCGTGAAGTGACCGCAGCCATACACCAGACGTATGCATCGGAGAGGTCCCGGCTTTCAACGCTAAAGTCACAGGGTGCTTCAGTGTCCGACGGAGAGATCGAGGAACTCTCGGCGGAAGAAGCCGAACTGGTGAACAGGCTCGGCTCCACGCGCGTACGATGTGGAGCGCTGAAACTCATCTGGCGCGGTGCGGTCAAAGGGGAACAGGCGGAAGGGTGATCAGCATGGGGGCGCGCAGAGCGGAGATGCCTGCGGTTTAACGGCGAGTTCCCGAATCTCCTCTTCCCATCTTCCGAGCGGATAGTTTTGCAGATACATCATGCCATAGTGTGCCGCTGAAGATGAGTTGTTCTGCGCCTTGCTCAATTTTACGATCCAGTACAGCGCCTCTTCCCCGTTTTTCCCCTGGGGATAAATCGTGATGTATTTTTTGTATTCGATGAGCGCGTCATGAAGACACGCCAGATTTTCACGCAATGTCTGAGCGAAAAGAAACCGGAACGATTCCGCGTGAGATGAGGTGGGATATCGCCGCAGGAATCTGCGCAACTCCACCGCCGCATCTTTGTACCTCTGGATATCGAGGAGCAGT
>CAZGVZ010000747.1:0-2316 GCA_964529145.1 uncultured Fibrobacteraceae bacterium
GTGCCGAAGGCACTGGATTCCTTACGCTTAAGGAACGGAGTGACAACGCCGTGGTTCCCCTTGCTGAAAATCCCATAGGGATCACATTTTCCTATCTTGTCGAGGCAGGTAATGGAGCCTGGACTTGACATTCACAAGAATGTGCCTCGTGCCGGGAAACGATTCTCCAAAACGCCCGGTTCCGGCATTCCAGCCCCAGCTGCGAACCTGTGCTTTACCTCCTGGGCTGCGAAGGATGCGCCACTTCCTCGAGCACTTCTCCCGCAAGATTACCGCCCACATGCGTTGCGATATCGCCCAGAGAAACGATACCGGTCATCATTCCGGATGAATCTTTTATAAGTAACCGTCGCACCTTGTGATCCTCCATGATTCGCGCGGCTTCCTCGACGCTCGAGTCTTCCTGACAGGATATTATTTCTCTTGTCATTATCTCCCCCACGGAAGTCGACATCGGATCGATATCCTCCGCGACTACCCTGAGCATGATGTCCCGGTCGGTGAGCATTCCGGTCACATGGTCGTTTTCGACAACCGGCAGTATTCCGACATTGAGTTCCTGCATTTTCATCGCTGCGTCTTTCACCGAAAGATTCGAAATTATGGTTTCAACGCCGGGTGTCATGATCTCTTTGACCTTCAACATGGTTTCCTCCTCCAGTTCGTTTTTATTCGTTGGCTTCACTTTCATTCCGGAGCAGTGCCGTCCGGTTCATACAGCGCTCTCCGGTCTATTATCCGTCATCTTGATCGACTGATTGTCATTTCGTTTTTTAAATCGTAAGGCATCCAGCGCGTTGCGCTGTTTTTATTATCCCGCCCGAAACTCATCGTAAATGAATCAGGTCCGAATGAAATATCAATCTTTCGCAATAACCTCCCGCTGTTCACATGCTTTCGCGGCTGTACTCCAAAATCACCATCCAGGGACAGGTCCACCATACTCATTCCGGACGCGATATCTCTGGAAGCTGATTTCTTCTTGACTCCTTGTCGTCCGGCTTCCGCATCCGTTCATTTTCTTCCGTTTCTATCCCCGCCGCTCTTGATTTATACTCATTTTCCATTTCCTTCATACGGTTCGACATCTCCCGTGTGAGAATGGTGATGCGTGCCGCCACTCTTCCCTGCCGCCCTCCTGTTTCCTTGAGTTCACCGGAAACCCTGCCCGATGCCTTGAGAATCTGTTCCCTGGCAGCCTCGATGATGGTTCCCACTTCAGCGGAAAGCTTTCCGACCGGAGTCGCCGTTCTGGAACGGATAAATGCAGCGGCGCCCAGTATTCCCGAAGCCGCCGCGATTGAAATCGCGATGCTCCTTCTTATCATGACGGGATGATGGCCGGTCGTTCCGTTTGAACGCATGTTTCCTCCTTTTCAAGGGGTTGGCACCGGTATGCTTTACTCCGCAAATACCGTACCCGATCCGGTCGTTTTCGACGCTTATCAGGGGCTGCAAGGTCACGATTTTCCAAGTATTCTCTCGATATCCTCTTTCATGAGAGTCTCGCGTTCCATGAGCTCCTTCGCAAGGCGGTCCAGCATCGACCTGTTTTTGACCAGAAGCTTATCGGTCTTGTCCTCCATTTCCCTTATGATTTTCCGGGTCTCGTCATCGATCAATTTCGCGGTGTCCTCGCTGAAATCCTTGTTCTGGAGAAGCTCACGTCCAAGAAACTGGTGCTCCTCACCACGGTTGTACGCAACCGGTCCGAGCGTCTCGCTCATTCCCCATTGACAAACCATTTTACCCGCCAGCTGGGTCGCCACTTTCAGATCCTGGGCGGCTCCGGTCGTGAGTTCATCGAACACGATCTTTTCGGAAACCCTTCCTCCCATCGAGACGCAAATTCTATTGAGCAGGTATGCCCGGTTGTAGTTGTGCCGGTCAATCTCTGGAATCTGCTGTGTTGCTCCCAGCGTTCTCCCCCTTGGAATTATCGTCACTTTCTGCAGGGGATCGGTGTCTGGAAGCAATGCGGCGGTGAGCGCGTGCCCTGCTTCATGATACGCAATGATCCTTTTCTCTTCCTCGCTGATCGCGTCCTCCCGTTCCGACCCGAGGATTATCCGGTCGCTGGCCTGTTCGAAATCAATGTTCATCACTCTCGTGCGGTCCTGTCTTCCGGCCAGGAGAGCCGCCTCGTTTACAAGATTCCTCAGGTCCGCTCCTGAGAACCCGACAGTTCTTCCGGCGATACTGTCAAGATCCACATCCTCGGCTACAGGAACTTTTCTCATGTGTAATTTAAGAATGTCGTATCTCGCACTTTTCTGAGGCAGTTCCAGCGAAATCTGACGGTCGAACCTGCCGGGG
>CAZGVZ010000748.1:0-2316 GCA_964529145.1 uncultured Fibrobacteraceae bacterium
TGCTGAAAATCCCATAGGGATCACATTGTCCTCTCTTACCGAGGCAGGTAATCGATTCCCACTGCCCCTGCCGCTTCTTCGGAATGTGTACGATGATCGTTTGTGAAACTCGCTCGCAGGTACATCACCTCGGAGCGATGTAACACTTCAATATACCTTATTACGAAAGGTATTTTCCCGCACATCACCACACCTCCCAGGTAGTAACCGGACGCAAACCATGAGCCCGAAACAGGTCCCGAATGCCGCTACTCTTGAATGATTTTTCCATGCAGGAGCATATGTTCCTGATCCTCGACCATGAACAGCTTCATGATTTATTTTTGACCCTGACAGGACGATTGTTTTACAATGTAATCCGTAGCGTGGTCGTCCGATCAGGGTTAAAGTCACCTCTACGAATCCGTTTATTACTGCAGCCGGTCTGCAATGCTCTTCAGCGGTATGCACCACTCCTGGTCCGCGGTGCCCGGGCACGGTGGTCCCCTGCGGCTGAATCAACTGCCCGGTTTCACGTAATACATATTATAGAGGTCCTTACGTCTTTTTGAAAATACCAGCACAGGATTTATGAAGCGTATCCTCCTAATTGCCTTGCTTGTGTCGGCATCGATCATCGCCGGATGTATCTCGGCAATCACGCTGGCGATCAATTTCCCCCCGGTGCAGCGGTTGATCATTTCCCGGGTGAACCGGGCCATTCCGGGGACCCTGGATCTACACGAATTCCATCTCAATTTCTACCACATGCGCCTTAAGCTCCTAGGTGTCTCCCTCACCGACGCTTCTGGGAAAAAAGTGGCGGGTTTCGACCGATTGTTCATCGATATGGCTCTCCACGGACTTTTTCAAAGAAAGGTGGTGATCGAGGATATCGTGCTGGATCGGCCCTGGTGTTTTTTGCGAACGGATTCGACCGGTAACTTCTCGCTTCTCGGAGCCTTTCCGGCGAAGAGCTCGTCCGGAACAGAGGTCAAAGAAAACGACACAGGAAAACCTTTCCATGCCGACGTGCAGAATCTCGACATCAGGGGGGGCTATTTTCTTTTAGAAAGCGAACGGGACACGCTGCGTGTGCAGAGCGGTGGAATAACGTTTCATGGAAAGGGTACCACCGATTCCCTGAGAGCGCAAACCGCGCTGGGGCTCGATTCCGCATCTCTCAGGTTTCCCGGATTTTCTTTGCGGCTCCATGATTTCTCCATAAAGGGTAAAACCCGCAATGGTGGAATCGATACACTCGAACTGACGGTGCGTACCGAAAATTCCACCATCTCCCTGCGGGGCAGCGCAACCCCACCCTTCAGCGATCCTTTCGTGCACTGCAGCATCAGGGCCGATATCGCGCTCGACGAATTAGGCCGAAGCCTTTCAATCATTGGTGGGCTACAAGGAAGGTCCACCCTTCGGCTGACCGCCAGGGGCAGGGTTTCGAATCCCGACATCGATTGCGATATCGTTTACGGCGGAGGTTCGATCGCGGGATACCGGGTCGATTCCCTCCACCTTTCCGGAACCGTACACGATCGCACACTCACGCTCCTGCCGCTGCATGTGAAAACAGACGCAGGCGGAATCAACGTGACGGGAGACATTGACGGGAGCGTGATGTTTCCCGAAGGATTTCTATCACCCCCCGCCACTGCGGAGCGACTCCGGTACGACATCGCGGTCTCGGGGAACGGAATACCCCTCGTGAGGGCTTCGCCCGGCCTGTCGGGAACCGGCTCTTTTTCCCTGGCACTTCGCGGAGAGGGCGTAAGTCCCGATTCACTTTCCGCCTTACTGCGATTCGCGGCACGTATCGATTCCTTCAGCACGGATTCCTCTCTGTCTGCACTAGACGGAGAAATCGCATGCCGTGCGGCGGTAGGCGACGGAACGGTTGAAGTGCGTGATCTCAAAGCCCGTCTGGGAGTTACGGAGCTCTCGCTGACTGGAAGCTACGGGATCTTTTCCGGACAGGCGGATGCCTCAATGGATCTCGTCGTCCCCGCGCTCGATACTCTGCTCGCCTTCGCGGGAATACACGGCCTCACGGGCAATACAAAGGTGACCGCAAGGGTAAAGGGTAGCCCCAGGAGGCCATCCGGCCGGCTCGATCTTGCCGGCTCGGTCGCAGCCGGTTCGACCCGCGTCGGAAATCTCGCGCTCGCGGTCGAACTCGACCCCGACGGGACCATGCTGCTCGACCGGCTCGAACTCGTCAATGGAGAGTCGCGGCTTTCGGCTCATGGCTCCGCGCTGGTTCTGGACCAGGGTGTCCCGGTACCTCCTGAAAAAATGAAGTTCGACATTTCGCTGCGCTCTCCCGGT
>CAZGVZ010000749.1:0-522 GCA_964529145.1 uncultured Fibrobacteraceae bacterium
GAGATTGTAGAGCTCATTCGGAGAGAGACTGGCAAGGCGGGCCATCCGGCGAGCGTACAGTTCTTCCCTGTGTTTGCCGAGATCGAGTTTAAGAGACATTGTAAACGCGTTCGCCTCGTTGATGTTTTTCTTCTCGACCATGTCGTTGAACTGAACGAAAACTTCTAGGTCCCGTCCGTTATTGATCGTCGGAACGTTGAAACCAAGGGCGACTCCCCAGTAATCGAAGTCGTCGGAATCGAAACCGGCCTGGAGATACAATTTTATTAGTCGTAACAACCAAAAACCGCCCTTGAAATTGAAATCCAATTCGGGTTTCCGGCTGAAGGTCTGCCCGCCGATGGTGAAGGCATCCTTGTGACCGCCCAGATCCTTCAAATCGATATCTAGAGCAGCCTCGATTCTCCGTTCCCAGAAATTGCCGAGCCAGTTCAATTTCAGGGCTCTTGCGAACTCCTCTCCGGAATATTCCTCCCCTTTATCACCGAAAACGATATGCTTGAGGTTCTGCGTGGAGATACC
>CAZGVZ010000749.1:532-2314 GCA_964529145.1 uncultured Fibrobacteraceae bacterium
CCAGCTGGTCGCCGAATATCGCGTGCCGGCAGATGCGGTAGGTCACGCCGAGATCGAAGATAAGGCCGTTGCTTTTGTCAACCTGCTCGGTCTCCATGGTCATCCCTGAGAACTTCACGCTGGCACCCGCTGAAAAACGGTTCCAAAAGTGAATGGCATAGGCAGCCAGGGCGGTAAAATCGAAGCTCGATGTCGGATCCCCGGCGACGACGAGTCCGTCACTGCTCATGCGGCCTTCACGAATATCGTCCGCGAAGGCGCCGATCACTTCTACGCCGACGGATTGATAAAGCCCGATTGGAAAGGTCAGCCCGACGTCACCGAGGAGGAATTCTCCCTCAAGGACCGGCGCCACGGCAATCCTGAGAGATTTATAATTGTCTTCCGTCATTAGAGCCGGGTTGGTCAGCGGCGAGCGGTCAGTGATCATGTTGCGCCATCGCTGGGTAAGCAGATACTCTCCGGGCAGCCCATCGCCAAACACAGAACCCGCACCCACTATCCACAACATCAGCGCACCGGCAGTTCGACGAAGTAACTTAATGGATGACATTTCGGTCCTCTCTCGTTTTGAATTTATCCTGTAAAAACTTACTTACTTCTGTAAGATACGTTGTTCATCGTTTAAACTCAAATAAAAACTGTTACGTTTGGATACTGCACCCGCCGGACGTAAAAGCGGTCCGAAATTAAAATTCCCTGTATCTCTTCTCTGGATAACTCTGAACGCACCCACCGTTCAGTGTCCTGGAAGCTTTTAATTCACCCGCACATATGGAGACGGCTTCTCGTGTTGCCGGATCGCTTGTTCCTCGTAGTGCAAACCCTCTCTCTTATGCAGCTCCTGAACAGACAGGTAGATGAAGGTGTGTATTGAACGTTAATGTTGATTCAATTATGACTGCCCTATGTATTTCCCCATAATTGTTGAATAGACTGCGAGGTAAGTTATTGAGAGGCCGACACGAATTCATTCTTCGCTCTTCGTGTCCGGATAGATCACGTGCTTGCGACCCCTTCATGCTCCGCACCACCGATGTCTACATGAGCCATTTCCGCGACGGGCGTCAGGGGAACCGCGATTACCCCAGACGACTCATGATCTTTCTGACTTGTTTATTTTTTCCCCCTAAATTAATATATAATTGATAGAACTTTTTTGCTTTCTTTTCATTGCCGGACCGGTAATAAATATTCCCGAGATGCCGGTACGCTTCGAGAGTCTTCTTCTCATCTATCTTCACTGCTTTGAGGTAATTCTCGATCGCCGCTGCTGTGTTCCGCATAAGGCGGTATTCATGTCCTAACGCCAGATACAGCATAGCGTTTCTTCTGTCCTTGCGTACTCCCTCTTCCAGACTGAGGATCGCCGCCTCATGATCTTTGGATCTGCTGTGGATCTTGGCCATCTCGTAATACACATCGGAATTCTCGGGATTGAGGCGTGCGACTTCCTGGAAAAGTTCCATCGCTGTGGCCCGGTCTCCGCTCCCGTTGTACGCCTTGGCCATGCCGAAGATGATATCGCTGTTTTCCGGATCTCCAGCCATCGCCTGACCGAAATACTTGATCGCGGCCGAATATTTTCTCTTTGCCAGGCTAATCCTTCCGCATCCGGCCTGCACTTCAGGCAGCTCTGGACTCAGCTGTAACGCCTTTCCGAAAGCGATAAGGGCGGCATTGATGTTGTTTTCCGCCTCACTGATTTCACCATCGGACAGATAGTACCAGCCGTTCTTGTTGTAGCCGCCTTTCAGCAGGGTCGTTTTCGCGGAGCTGACC
>CAZGVZ010000750.1:0-1497 GCA_964529145.1 uncultured Fibrobacteraceae bacterium
CCGTCACCGATGCCCGTGCTGCCTAACTTTTCCCGGTCCATGAGGACCCTGACGACGCTTTCGCGATCGACGGAAACGCCGCCTTTCTGGAAAATACCGGACAGCTCACCGAGAACATCCGGTTTGTTGCGGGATTTGAGATCTTCGATGATGTACTCTCTCCTCAGCATATCGCTGATCTTCATCGATACCACCCCACCTTAGTAATTCGTTTCGATGAGGGCGTATTTCCCATCGTCGCGCCGGAGCAAGGCATTGATGTTGTTCGTGTCCAAATCGCGGTAGATGATGAACCGATTCCTTGTCGTCTCGATTTCGAACAGCGCGTCATCGAGCGTCATGGGTTTCAGGATCATCTTTCGCACTTCTGCAACCTTCTGGTCAGCGGCCTCCGACACGTCGCCGGCATCGACCATCTCCGCTTCTCTATGAGCAACGCCGGCCATTTCCTCGCGGTTACCCACGCCTTTGTGTTCCCGAATCTTCTCGCGGTGTTTTTTCAACTGACGCTCGATTTTATCGATGGCAGCGTCGATGGCCAGATGCATCTCTTTTTCCTCTTCTTTTGCGTTGACGCTCAGTCCGTTGGCCGTAAGATTGATTTCAGCGAAATGACGAAATTTTTCTACCCAGAGGATCACTCGTGCCTCTGCCGGGTTGTCGATGTACTTGGTAAGTTTTTTCAATCGCTCATCGACATATTCTTTGTGCCAGTTGTCACCTTCGGCATTTCTGAAGGTCACGGAAATTTTCATAGTGTTCTCCTCCTCTTCTTGCTTCCCCTCATGGTCGTCGTTCCGCTCTCGGGCGGGCCAGCTGGTTGTAACGTGAGATGCGGATCGTGCTCAGAAATATTTCTTCCTCCGAGATGAAGGCAGGATGTTCATCACCTCGCGGTATTTCGCCACGGTCCGGCGTGCGATGGTAATGCCCGATGCGCCGAGAATATCGACGATTTCGTTATCGCTGTAAGGTTTTTTGGGGTTTTCACCGGTTATGATTTTCTTGATCGCGTCCTTCACGCTCTTCGATGCGATGGCGTCACCGCTCGTCTTCTGGATGCTGCTGCTGAAAAAATACTTTAACTCGAAGATGCCCCGCGGCGTATACATATACTTGTTCGTGACAACCCGGCTGATCGTCGATTCGTGCATCTCAAGATCGTCGGCAATGTCGCGCAGGACGAGAGGTTTCAAATACTGAATCCCTTGGTCGAAGAAATCTCGCTGGAACCTCACGATGCTTTCCGACACTCTCGCTATGGTTTTCTGTCTCTGCTGAATTCCTTTGATGAGCCATTGCGCCGATTGAACGCGCTCCCTGATATATTTTCTGCCCCGTTCGGCATCTCTGCCTTCCATATTTCCGCCGATGATGTCCCGGTAATAGCTGCTGATACGGAGCCGAGGCACGCCGTCTTCATTGAGAACAACCTTGTATTCGTCCCCGGACTTGAAAACGTAGACATCGGGAATGATCGCCTGAGACCTCTCTTCA
>CAZGVZ010000750.1:1507-2314 GCA_964529145.1 uncultured Fibrobacteraceae bacterium
CCATGCCGCAGATGATCGAAACGGCCTGTACCACATCATCGAGCGATACCTTCAGTTTTCTTGCTATGTGTTCGTAATTCTTGTTTTCCAAATCTTTAAGATAGTCGTTGATGATCAGTGAGACGAGGAGCGGTGCCGTACCGAGCAGTCGTGCCTGGATCAAAAGGCACTCTTTCAAGTCTCTCGCGGCAATACCGGGCGGATCGAACTCCTGGATCTTCTTCAGTACGGCATCGACGATTTCCACCTCCACCCGTTCCGCTTCCGCTATTTCCTCCAAGGTGGCGGCAAGGTAGCCGTTCTGGTCAAGATTGCCGATAATCTGCTCTCCCACGCGCATTTCCTCGGGACAGAAGGGGGATAATTTCAGCTGCCACATCAGGTGATCGGTGAGCGATTGAGGTTTTGTCAACAGGTTGTCCCAGTTGGGGGCTTCGCCATCGTGTCGCTCATGCGTTACCCCGGTGGGCACGTAATCTTCCAGATAGTTTTCCCAGTCGAATTCCTCCTTGCCGTCTCCCTCCCCCGTCAACTCAACGGTCCGTTCGAGATTCTTCGTCTCGTCGAGTTCTACGGGTTGAAGTTCGTCCGATACGGCACCGGCAACTCCCTCGTCCTGCTCTCCCTCGGAATTGACTTCTTCGAGCAAAGGATTTTCTTCCATTTCCTGGCTGATCATATCGGCCAGTTCCAGCCGCGACAGTTGCAGCAGTTTGATAGCCTGCTGCAATTGCGGCGTCATGATCAACTGCTGGGTCAGTTTCAGGTTTTGTCTGAGCTCGAATGTAGCCATTGCCCTTTGTGTCC
>CAZGVZ010000751.1:0-2304 GCA_964529145.1 uncultured Fibrobacteraceae bacterium
TCGATGAGTATCGATATGAGCGTTCTGTTTTCCGACTGATCAAAGTTGAGCTTCGTTAGCAGATGATGGTTCTCTTCGTAGCGGTTCTTCTCCCAGGAGAGAATCTTTACACGTGCTTTTATTGTGCCGTCAAATCCGAAGCCTACTTTCATCGCCATCGCAAGAATCTTCTTGTCGTAGTCATTGAGCCGTTTCACCGCGATGATCGCGTTAGCGTAGATCTCTTCAGGCTGTTGGCTCACGGCGATTTCCCGCTGCATCCGTTTATGGAGCTGCAGGAATTCATTCGTGACAACATCGTCGAACAGGTCGCTCTTGTTTTTGAAGTGATAATAGATCGTAGGCAGCGAAATTTTGGCTGCAAAGGAGATCGACCGCATTGAAGTCCCATGAAAACCTCTTGTACTGAACAGCTTCATGGAAGCCCTTACTATCCGGTCCCTGACCGAATCCGACATGAAAAACCTCCTTTAATTAACGTTCGTTATAAAATACACTGAAAATGATAAAAAGTCAAATCGATACCGAAAGCAGGCACATCGTGGGAATGGAAATCAGTGATGCTGTCGTTTATCCTCTATTGAGAGTCCACCCGAAACACGTACGCCGACACGGATTATGGTTTTACCAGAGATAAAAGCAATCCTATGGTCAGTATCGGTGGGGAACGACCATAGATTTACGGCGGTCCGCGATAATATCCTGGTGATATTGTAAAAATTGCTTTCCAAAGCGATGAATTTTTCAAGTGAATGCATGGCGGTAAAAGTAACGGGGTGGATCGAACTTTTTTTTCGGTACAAACACTAACTATGTGAAAGCAGAAGGTTAAAACGTTTAAGCGTTTGGGGACATACATTGTTGTGAAATGGTCTGTCGATGTGACATGCTAAAACATGTCAATCTTTTTAATCGATTAACTTCCTAAAAACCATAGTGGAGGTTTCAACAATGAAAAACCTGAAAAACGCAAATTCCGTTTTTGTATTATTGACCATTGTACTCTGCGCTGTCGTTCACGCCGCGAACGTATGGGAGGTCGACGCTGACGGCAACATCACACTCAACGGATCGGTATTCCGTGTCAAGGGTGGATCCTGGTTCGGGCTCGAAGGCAGGAGCGAGCTTCCTTCCGACGAGAAGAATCCGAGGGGGGCGCCCATGGAGATGTATATCGGAAACGTGTTCTGGAACGAGAGCGGCCGCACCCTCGAAGAGGATGCGGCCGAAATAAAGAGTCTGGGATTCAACTGTATCAGGATGCCTGTCGCCCCCCAGACACTCGACGACAATGATCCTCAGGGGATGGATCCGAACCTGAAAAACGCCGAGGCGGTTCGTATCCAGGGCGCCTTTTCGGCACTCAAGGCGGTTGTCAAAGCATGCGCGGATGCCGGACTATACGTCCTTCTTGACATGCATTCCTGCTCCAATTACGTGGGCTGGAGGGCAGGGCGCCTTGACGCCCGCCCCCCCTATGTAGATGCGAAAAGAGAGGATTACGAACACACAAGGGAAGATTGCTCGTGCGCGGCCGACGGGAATCCCGGCTCCGTCACCAGGGTCCAGGCTTACGACGTATCGAAGTGGCTGGCCGATCTGAAAACCCTGGCCGGACTTGGGGCTTCGATCGGCGTGGACAATGTCATGGGTATAGACATTTTCAACGAACCATGGGATTACAGTTGGAGCGAATGGAGGTCACTGATAGATCAGGCATACTCGGCCATAAGTTCGGTGAATCCCAATATTCTCATCTTCGCCCAGGGTATCAGCGGTTCGCACGGTAACCAGGACGGCAGTCCCGAAACGAAAGAGGATACGCCCCATGGCGACATGGCGACGAACCCTAACTGGGGCGAGAACCTTTTTGAGGCGGGTGACAATCCTCCTTCCATGCCGAAGAAGAAACTGGTTTTTTCCCCGCACTGCTACGGGCCTGCGGTATGTACCCAGCCGATGTTCGCGGATTTGACAGCTCAGCCGGAGTGCGCCGGTCTCATAGAGGACGCCTTCGGTGACGCGAAATGCCAGATAGTGATCGATCCTGCGAGGCTTGAAGTAGGATGGCATGAACACTTCGGGTATTTGAAGGCACTCGGGTATGCCATTTGCATCGGAGAGTACGGCGGGAACATGGATTGGCCCAGCAGGGCGGAATCCCGCCATCAGAACCGCTACGGCTATCTAACCAACAAGAAATCGGATGAGCAGTGGCAGAACGCCTTTGTAGACTATCTGATCAAGGCGGGTATCTTTGATTCCTTCTACTGGTCGATCAACCCGGAATCCAGCGATACCTAT
>CAZGVZ010000752.1:0-1525 GCA_964529145.1 uncultured Fibrobacteraceae bacterium
ACCGTGGTGTCGAGGATGGCGGAGGTATCAACTTCCGCGCCTATCCATTCACCTACGCAGGTATACCCTTGCGAGGGGTGACCGGCGGCGAAACAGAACGGGACCACGGCTGCGGAAGGATACACTCTCAGGAGCCAGTAGTCCTTAGAATCGCTGTGGTGCGGCTCGACCGACTCATAGAGGGTTATGACTTCCGTCGACGTGGTTCTTTCGAATTTCCGGTAGCAGCCGATGCCGGAAACCGGATTGCCTTCCTCGTCTTTGACCTCCAGTTTATAGCTGGTTAGCGCGATCTCGATGGTATCGTATACCACGGAATCGGCATCGTCGTAGTGCATGGTAACAGGAGGGATGGCGGCCTGATCCAGGGAATGGGCGGAAGAGCGGTCCCTGAATTCAATGTTCTGTTGCTGTGAAAAGAGCGACACTGACGCCTGCAATATCCCGTTCGAATCGGTCCAGGCAAAGGCACCAGTGCTTCTGTACTCGACCTCCGGAACCGGTTTGCCGTAGTTGTCTACAAGTGTGTACACATATCTGGTGTTGTAGTAACCGGCGCTGCCGAGGCTCCTTCGTGAAGTGGCGCGAAACTCGGGAAGAGTAGTGAATCCCTGACCGAATGCCACGAGCGACATTCCTGCTCCCACAGGGCGGAGCGGAAACCTCCAGTACTCGACTTCTCCCGTCTGGTTATAAGGGGTTTCCCGTTTTACGGTATCCATGGTTACCATTATGGTGTCTGTCGAATTGATGATCACGGGAGAACCGGTGGGCAGTGATGAGCGCCCGATGACGCCATAACCGTTGGAGTTGAATCCGACCTTCGCCGAATAGATCTTTTTATCGGTAGGGGATGATGATGAAGCGCGTGGCACGATTCGTAGATAGACCTGAACGGAGCATGGGGCCGTTGCATTGTTGTATAGCAGGCACCATTCACCGTCGAGTTCGATGTACCACTCCGCCTGACTGGCGATATAGACTTCGGTAATGCCGATCATCGAGTACGGATCGGTCGGTATCGGGTTGGAAACGGCATGGTGCCATAGACAGCAGACCATGAGGTAAAGAAGCGTGAAGCGTCGCATGGGCACATCCTTTGAATGTCGGGTGAAGTGGCATTAATGCTTACTAAAGATAATATATTCAATTTCCGGAAAAATGGGATGGCGCGGGGATAATTATTGTTCTCCGGCAGGAAACAGTGGGGATAGGGTCTGGCTATCACCTGTTTTTGACGGACCCTGATTCCACATAAGAGACGCCATGTTATGGCGTGTCAGATCAGACAATCCGCGCATGCCCGATCCCACATAAGAGACGCCATAATATGGCGTCTCTACAAATAACGACAGCAACAGCAATGACAGCAACACCGAAATAACACCCCCGGCGGCGGACATCGACAAAACCGGATTCGATGTATAATTTGCATGTCGCGTGTGATCATCGGACAGTTCAAACTTCCGGGTTCCGCGACGTGAATATTGATGATGAAAATGCAGACCTTTTTCAGGTAATAATA
>CAZGVZ010000752.1:1569-2294 GCA_964529145.1 uncultured Fibrobacteraceae bacterium
CCTGTGCTGGTTAATTTGACTGTGGCTCCTGCATCAATGCCGTTGTCGTTCTAAACTGCTTAGATCCGAAACTGCTTGAGATTGATGACGAACTTTGATTTCACCACGATCATGCGAGAAGTCTCTCTTCGATCGCCGCCAGTTCGGGAAATTCCACGCAATATGCGGTAAAAATCTTTTTCGCCTCATCCAGGCGGTTGCACGCGCGTGCGGCATCGAACAGGTTGAAGTAGGTGTCGTGTTCGGTCGGATTGAGTTTGAGCGATTCCATGAACAGGACGAACGCATCCTGGTACCGCTCCTGGTAGTACGAAATGATGCCCAGGCCGCAGAAAGCGTCAGCGCTCGGCCCCTCCTGGTCATTCGACCGCAGGAACAGATCCATCGCCCGATATAGATTGCCCGATTCCAGTTCCTTTTGCGCCTCTTCGACCAGCGGACTGTAGATTCCGATGGCGAAGGCACGTTTGCTTGTGTAAAGGCCTTCACCCTGTTCACGGATGCTGTCGCGCAGAACCGCTATCTCCTCCTGACCGGGGTCGACTTCACACGCTTTTTCGAAAAATGGCCGCA
This sequence comes from uncultured Fibrobacteraceae bacterium, assembly GCA_964529145.1. Taxonomy (GTDB): domain Bacteria; phylum Fibrobacterota; class Chitinivibrionia; order Chitinivibrionales; family Chitinispirillaceae; genus JAFGNB01. The sequence continues at coordinate 2,143 of CAZGVZ010000752.1, forward strand.
CTTCGGCAATTTTTCTCAATTTCAGCGCTGCGTCGAACAGGTTTACAAGGGCATCGGCGTAACCGGGATTGAGGGAAACCGATTTCACGAACATCGTATAAGCGTCATGCCAGCATTTCCGGGCCCACGAGAGTATACCCATGTTGTTGAAG
>CAZGVZ010000753.1:0-2288 GCA_964529145.1 uncultured Fibrobacteraceae bacterium
GTCACGGTGTCGTACTCCTTGTCGATGGTGTTGCCGTTTTCCCGACCACCGCGCCGAAATTCGATTCTTCGCTTCCGAGACCGGTGGAGTAGACGCGGCGCAACCCGAAAACAGCTCGGGCGGGCTGCCTTTCCGGAGACGGTTCAGCGGGAGGCGAAACGGAAGGCACGGTCTCGACCGGTTTTTCGGTCAAGTCCACCGGCGGGACAGGCTTCGGCGTCTTGATCGTCGGAACCGGCGGCTCTGTGCGGCGTTTCGGTTCCGTGATCCGGAACCCGGTTCTGATCGTGTGCACCGGACTGGGGGCGGTGTGCCGCACGGAAGGAATGCTGCTCATGAAAATCCCGATCGAAACGGACAAGGAAACGGTGACAGCCAGAACGATCGCGAAGAGCAGATCCCCTGATGCGGATAGGCAAATGAAAAAGTAATAGATCGAACGTTCGATGGCGACGGCGAGCGCGACCGCCAGAACGGCCAGAATGACCCACATTAACGGCCCGCCTAGATTGAACCATATCGCGAGAGATTGCAGCATCATACCTCCCCCGGTTGAAGGAAGCGACGGAGAACGCAAATCACATGCCGGAAACGATCGATACAGGAGAGTCGATTAAGAAACCGTGCCCTGTGTTTTCACTAAACATATAAGGAGCACCTGCCATGGACGGCGACTGGCGTTCAGTCATGGGAGCGAACTGGTTCAGTGCGATATATCACATGGATATATCAGTTCGATAGAATCCCGGACCGGTAATGCGCCGGGTGATGAATTCTATACGAGATCCCAGTATCCCGGTGTGAAGCAGACTGTATGTGTTTCGACTCACGCGATCTATGTTGAATTGATGCCGTTCAACCATGGTGGCTATTATTTTTTGGTACGGTCCGGACCGCTGGATCGCGGTCACTTCAGAATGGTATATCCTATAGAATAGAAGGAACACTATGACGCTCTTCGAACGTCTTTCCCGTCTCAAACATCGCCAGGCTGTCAAACTGCTCGGTCCGAATGGAGAGAAACTCATTACCCATGGCGGAATACGGGAGATCGATATCGCTTCACAGGTAACGCTCTCGACCAACGTATTCCGCCTCGTTTTGCCCGACGCGCAGGTCTCGATCCTGGAAGACGAAGGATGCGTCGACAAGATGCGGATCATCTGCTCGTCATGCCGCAGCCGTTGCGAACATGCGGGGGCGGCGCTCTCGCTCATTCTTGAGGAGAAGAGCGCGCTCGGACTTGCGAATCCCCCATCGGATGATACGGAACCGCTTGAACTGACCGAAGAGGAGTTGGTCAACAGGGAACTCCTGAGGCGTGCCGACCGCGCGAAACATGAGCGCCTCTTTGTGAAACCGGTCAATGCCGGGAAGCTGTGGACGGATTATGTCGTAACGAGCAGGGAATCGGGAAAATCGTACAGGGTGGCGCTGCGCGGCTGGGAAAGGGGTTCCTCGTTCTGCACCTGTCCTGATTTCCGGAAGAATACACTTGGTACCTGCAAGCACATACTTTGTGTCATCGAGAATGCGCGAAGCCGGTTTCCCCGCTGGAAGCGCATGGCCTCGTATGTGCCCGAAACGGTTTCACTGTACCTGCTCTACGGAGAGGCAGTTGAGTTGCGGCTGCAGGCGCCGGACAATATCGACCGTTATGCCGCGCGGATACTGCGTCCGTTCACCGGCGTAGCGATTACGGATCTTTCCGGTCTGATGCAGGCGCTCGGTGTGCTGGCCGCGCGGGGAGTCGAGGTGACGATCTATCCCGACGCCGAACAGTACATCACGATACAGTCGCACAGGAGAAAGATCGAGGGGCTCGTCGCCGCCATCCGTCGCGACCCGGCCGGACATCCCTTCCGCACCGGTTTACTGAAAATGGAACTGCTTCCGTATCAGCTCGAAGGGATCGCCTTTATCGTGGGGAACGGCCGCGCGGTTCTCGCCGACGACATGGGACTTGGCAAGACGATCCAGGGAGTAGGTGTGGCGGAGGTGCTCGCCCGTGAGTGCGGGATCAGCCGTACGCTCGTCGTCTGTCCGGCATCGGTCAAGTCACAGTGGACGGCGGAAATCGCGCGGTATTGCGACCGGCAGTCGACGGTCGTCGCCGGAAGCTCCGCGGACCGCAGGGCGCTCTATCGTGACGGTGCTTTTTTCACCATTTGCAATTACGAACAGGTGCTTAGGGACCTGGACGCGGTGGAGCGGGTGAAGTGGGATTTCATCATCCTCGACGAGGGGCAGCGTATCAAGAACTGGGAATCGAAAACAAGCAGGGTGAT